>CAZISL010000001.1:0-6935 GCA_964541975.1 uncultured Chromatiaceae bacterium
GTTTCGGTTCGCGCGCCAGTCGATTCGCGCTACCCCCGATACTCGTCGCAACCGTCGCTTTGCAGGCGTGCAGCGCAGTTAACTGGGACGATTCGGAACCGACCTACAAGAGCACGTCGCCCAAGCAATCGTCAGCAAGAACCAGTAACAAACGCTCGAAGCGAGGCAACCCGCCGTTCTACGAAGTCTACGGCGTCCGCTATTACGTGATGGACAGCAGCGGCGGTTACGAGGAACGCGGCGTCGCGTCGTGGTACGGCAAGAAATTCCATGGCCGGCAGACCTCCAGTGGCGAAATCTACGACATGTACAAGATGACAGCGGCGCACAAGACTTTGCCGCTGCCGACCGTCGTGCGTGTCACGCATCTCGGCAACGGCAAGAGCATCGAGGTCACGGTCAACGATCGCGGACCATTCGTCGACAACCGCATCATCGACCTGTCTTATGCCGCGGCGCGCGAACTCGATATGATCGGCTCGGGCACGGCCCTGGTCGAGGTCGTAGCGCTCTCCGGGCCCGGCGAGCCGGCGAGACCGGTACAGACGGCGGCGACTCCGCCGCTGCTGACTGAGATCGACCCGGCGCCCGCACCGGCCGCGACGCCGCGCCCGGAAGCCAGCGCGGAACCCCGGCTGTACCTGCAGGTCGGTGCATTCGGGGACCAGGTCAACGCACGGCAGATGCAGCGTGAGCTGGAGGCGAAGGGCCTGTCGAACGTCGTCATTCGCCATGACCGCAACACGAGCCCAGCGCTGTATCGGGTGCGGCTCGGACCGATCGGGGACGTGGCCGAATACGACGCACTGGTCGAGCTGATGGCCTCAATGCAGATCGTCCAGACCCATCTGGTCACGGAAAACGGGGCCATCCAGACGCTCGACGTGGCGACGACCGCGCCTGTCGGCGTGTCGAGCGAAGCCTCGCTGACCGGAGGCTGACCGTTTCGTCCTTGCCCGCCGCGCCCGTCCGGGCATAATACGCGGGTTGTTGTTGTTGTTCTTTTCCGTGTGGAGTGGGTGTATGACCGAATCGAGTCGCACACGAGTACCTGTTTTCTTTCTCCTGCTGTTCTGCCTGATCCTGGCCAATGCAGCCGGCGCGCAGGTCCCGGTGCCTGCTGCGCCAGACCTTGGCGCACGCGGTTACCTGCTGCTCGACCACAATAGCGGTCAGACGCTCGCATCGAAGAACGAGACCCAGCGGCTGGACCCGGCGAGCATCACGAAGCTGATGACCGCCTACGCCGTCTTCCGGGCGCTTCGCTCGGGGCAGGTCAACCTGGACGACGAGGTTGTCGTCAGCGAGAAGGCGTGGCGCACGTCCGGATCCCGCATGTTCATCGAGGTTGGCACGCGCGTGACGATCAACGACCTGTTGCAGGGCATGATCGTCCAGTCCGGCAACGACGCGAGCGTCGCGCTGGCCGAGCACCTGGCCGGCACCGAACAGGTGTTCGCGCAGGTCATGAATCAGTACGCAGCCGAACTCGGCATGCTGAACACGCAGTATCAGAACGCCACCGGCCTGCCGTCGCAGGATCATTTCACGTCGGCCGCCGATATCGCGCGGCTCGCGACTGCCATCATCCGCGAGTTCCCCGAATACTATGCCTGGTACTCGCAGAAGGAATTTACCTACAACGAGATCACGCAACGCAACCGCAACCAATTATTGTGGCGTGACCCGAGCGTCGACGGCATGAAGACCGGCATGACCGACGCAGCCGGCTACTGCCTCGTATCGTCGGCCGAACGCGATGGCATGCGCCTGATCGCGGTCGTACTCGGCACGAAGAGCGCGACAGCCCGGGCGCGCGACTCGCAAGCCCTGCTGAACCATGGTTTCCGCTTCTTCGAGACGCGGCTGCTCTATCCGGCCGGCGACTCGGTCACCGAGGCGCGCGTCTGGAAGGGTAACGCGGAGATAACGGATCTCGGGCTGCAAAATGACCTGTACGTCACGATTCCGCGCGGCCGCTACGGCCAGCTCGAATCGCAGGTGGATCTGCCCAAGAGGCTGATCGCGCCGGTCGACCGCAGCACGAGGCTCGGCACCGTGCGGGTGAACCTCGATCAGCAGATGATCGCCGAAGCGAACCTGTTCGCGTTGAACAAAATCGACGAGGGGACCCTCTGGCAGATTGCCAAAGATTCGATTCTGCTGTGGTTCGAGTAAGTGGCCGCGACGCTGCCAATCGCGTATCTGGATGGTGAATTTCAGGCGCTCGAGGACATCAGGATTTCGCCGCTCGACCGCGGCTTCCTGTTCGGCGATGCCGTCTACGAGGTCGTCCCGATACACGGCGGCGAACCGTTACTGATCGATGCACACGTCGGGCGGCTGAACCGCAGCCTCGGCGCGCTGCGCATCGACAACCCGCATTCGGAAGCCGAATGGCGCAAACTCGTCGCCGAGCTGACGACGCGCAATGGCGGCGGCAACCTGGCGGTCTATATCCAGGTGTCACGCGGCACCGACGCCGGCCGCGATCATGCGTTCCCGAACGACGTCACGCCGACGGTCTTCGCAATGGCAACCGAGCTGGTGCAGCACGATTACACTGACGGCATCAGCGCGATCACGTTGCCGGACAACCGCTGGGGTCGCTGCGACATCAAGGCGACCGCGCTGCTGGCTAACGTACTGGCGAAACAGGCTGCGATCGAGGACGGCGCGGCCGAGGCGATTCTGCTGTGGAACGGCGACGTAACCGAGGGCTCGGTGAGTTCCGTACTGGTCGTCGAGAATGGCGAGATCGTGCGCAGGCCTCACGGAAACGAGGTCCTGCCGGGAACCACGACTGACTTCGTCGTCGAGGTTGCGCGTAGATCGGGCTTCGTCGTGCACGAGCAAAACATCAGCGAGCAACGACTTCGGTCCGCCGACGAAATCTGGCTGACGGGCGCAACCAAGGGCATCGCGCCTGTCGTCGAACTGGACGGCGCGCCGGTCGGCACGGGAGCGCCCGGGCCCGTGTGGCGACAGGTCACGAAGCACTTCGAGGAAAGCCTGCATGGGTGATCAGGACGACAATCCACAGGAATCCATCATCGAGTTTCCGTGTCGCTTCCCGATCAAGGTGATGGGTCGGGACGAATCTGAATTCCAGGCGCACGTCCTGCAGATCATCAGCCCGCACGTCGACGACATTGCCGTCGAGGACATCGCCGTGCGATCGAGCCGCAAGGGCAAGTTCCTGGCCGTGACGGTCACGATCGACGCCCAGAGCCAGGAACACCTCGACCGTGTCTATCGAAATCTGACGGCGAGCGAGCGCATACTCTACGTCCTGTGATTCTCCGCCGTCCTGGCGCGGCGCCATTCGTGTGAACTGATTTGCTTACCGTCCGTCAACTTGGCCTGGTCGACTACGAGGAGACCTTCACCGCGATGAAGGACTTCACCGATCGGCGCGGGCCCGATACGGCGGACGAGTTCTGGCTATTGCAGCATCGCCCGGTTTACACGCTCGGGCTTAACGCCGACCCTGCGCACGTCCTCGCTTCAGGCGACATCCCGGTGGTCAAGGTCGACCGTGGTGGACAGGTCACCTATCACGGGCCGGGTCAGCTGATCGTCTACACGCTCATCGACCTGAAACGCGCGAGTATTGGCATACGCGACCTCGTATCCGCGCTGGAAAACTCGGTGGTCCGCTTCGTCACGAAATACGACATCGACGCGGCCGCGCGATGCGACGCCCCCGGTGTGTATGTCGACGGCAAGAAGCTGGCCAGCGTCGGCCTCCGGGTCCGGCGGGGATGCAGCTATCACGGTCTGTCACTGAACGTGTCGATGGATACCGAACCGTTCACCCGCATCAACCCATGCGGATTCGACGACCTGTCGGTCACGCAATTGGCGGACCTGGGCCTGCCGACCGATATCGATGCGATCGGCGCTGAACTGACGACGCTGCTAGGCGCTGAACTGGGGCTCGATTAGAACGCCTAGCCGGTGATGCTGTCGATCGCCCGATTGTCGGCAATCCCAGCGATTTTCCATCCGTCCGGCGTCAGGATCATCAAATACACATGATTCGCCGTCGCACTCGCGATATCTTCCTTGCCCTTCAATTGACGACGCGTGTCGATCTGCACCCAGACGGTGGCGATATTGCCCATTGCGCGTTCGTCCAGCACTTCTACCTTGCGTTCGTACATCGATGTCGATCCCGCGACGACCGGCGCAACCATCTGCCAATAAGGCACGATTGCGCTCGTCAGTTGGTCCGGCTCGAAGCCCGCGTGCGGTGACTTGATCGTGAACTGCACGCCCCCGTCCGCCAGGTACTTCGTCAGGCCAACCGCATCGCCCTGACGCATCGCCTCATTGAAAGCGATCACGACGTCCGATGGCTCGGCCGGTTCGCCGTCGGCCGCTCCGGCAAATGGCGCGAAGACCAACGCAGCGGCGAACAAGGGCACGATTCGGATCAATGTATGTCGCATAAGATTCTCCTGGTTCGCAAAGCCTTTGCACAAAATAATACATATATGTATACTTTTTTGCACGCTGTTTCTGGCACCAGGCTGCAAGGGGATTCGGTCCATGTCCACGACGACCGCCAACGAACGAGAACCCGCCCGCCCTGGTGGCTCGAAACTGTGGCGCGCACCGTTCGTCGGCATCGCCGTCGTGATCATCATGATCCTCGGCATCGGCCTCGCGCATGCCCTGATGCGCGCCATCGAGGAAGCGCTCGGGCACGACAAGACCTACATCGCGTCGATCTTCATCGGCGCAGGCGCAATCGTCTGGCTTTGGTACGGCATCAAGTCCAAGAGCGAGAACTTCGCCACGTGGACCGGCTTCTTCACCGGCATCATCATCTGGATGACGTGGGTCGAATTTTTCTACATGTACTACGGTCGCAAGAACTTCGGCCTGATGCCGCGCATGGAGGACGGCATCGTCACGACCGAACCGGAATACCTGATCATGGCCGGAACGATCGGCGTATTGATGATGATGTTGTGCTTTTACACGTTCGACAAGGACACGCGGTGCAACATGTTCGTCTGGATCCAGAGCCGCCTGGGATTGCGCGATGGCCTTGGGCCGAGTACCAAAAAAGCTCGCGACCGCAACTACGCGATCATTACGTTCATGGAAACGATCTATGTAACGTGGTTCATGTACGGCTGGAACCTCCTGGTATTCGATCCGGCGTTCGTCGGGTTCGGCGAGAGTGCGTTCTACGTCGAAGCGTTCACGGTATTCGTATCGATCGTATGGGGAGGCTTTTGTTTCAGCCGCCTGTTGAAGTATCGGCGCACGTCGACGGCCGTGCGGTACGGGCTGCCGACGGCCAACATCCTGTGGATCAGCGTCGAGATCTCGTCACGCTGGGGCGTGTTGACTGAAATCTGGTTATATCCTTCACGCTATGCGACGGAGTTGCTGCTCATCCTGGCGGCCTTCGCGGTGCTGACGATCATGATCTACAAGGCGCCGAAGAAATCGTCGGAGATCGGGGAATGGTGATGAAGAAAACCTCGCCGCTCGCCTGCTGCGCGCTGGCAACAATGCTGCTTGCCGCCGTCGCGACCTCGCAGGCTGCCGACAAGCTGACCCTGCGGCCAGGCATGGTGGGCGTCGCGGACATCGGCGCGATCGACTGCGCGACGTTCTCCCACATGTACCCGGCCGGCCCGACCGGCGTGCGCCAGGCAGTGCTGACCTACTCCCAGGGTTACTTCTTCGCGCGCTCCGGCAAGACCACCGACGAAATCCTGGCCGGGCTGCCGGCCAACAACCCGTGGGACTTCGACACGCTGACCGACCACATCGTCGACTACTGCGAGGCGAACCCGGAGTCGGCCGTTTCGGCGGCGGTTATCAATTTGTGGGCCCAGCTCGACGCAGGCCTGGATCGCGGGGTGCCGCGCGACAGCGCGGATTGATTGGGGTAGCAATTGTGGCCAGGGACGGGCCGCTCTCGGCCATCCCTGGCCTTCGTGACATTCGTGCTTCCTGCACATCAATAAGTCAGTCAATTGAGCTTCACGCCCTTTGGGCGCTACTCGTAATAGACATATCTAGCACGATATCCGAATACGGCACAAAAGGCTGCTTACTGCCGCGTCTTCCGGTTTTCATTGTGACAAGGCCGTAGCTTTCCATCTTTTTCAGAGTACGCGTTAGATTAGATTGCGACCGATCCGAAAGCCGAGCGAGCTCAGTGATGCTTTCCGGCTTTTGTTCAGCAATCAAGGAAAGTAGCTCACGATTTTGGTCCGATAAAACCTGGGCGAACGAAGCCATTGAGCTGAACCAGATTTTCGGCTCGCCCCTTTTGCGCTTATGTTTGCCAGTCACGATGGCCTTGGTATAAGCCTGAAAATCTTTCAGCGGCATAATTCCTACTTTGACCTGTTTCATATCTTGACTCCTTTCCTTTTCAAAGCCGCATTGACACCCTTGTCAAAATCGGCCAAGAGCGTTTCCGCGTCTTTGAACTCATAGGCATACACTCGTCCACCTCTATGCAAGTGGTCGGCGACCTTGGATCGCTTTGACTTGGCCGCCGGGCCACCACACTTTTTTGGTCGATGAGCATTATCAATGCCAAAAATGCGCTCTCCTTGAGGATCATGCAGGGTCAGCGAGTATTGGATGCCATGCGGTCGCTCTGGAGTCCTTGGCGCGTCGCTGACCTCGTATTTGATCCAATATCCACCCTCCTGGGCGAAATTCAGACCGTCCAGGTCCAGAAGCAACTCTAACGAGTGGTCACGCTTTTCCGTTATATCTAGCTATATCACCGGATGATATATGTTGTCAATCTAACAATACCCGCAAAAGACAATAAGCCCTAATTAATTCAAGTCTAGGATTAGATCAGGGCGGCGGGTCGGCCATCACTGGCCTTCGCGACATTCGTGCTTCCTGCACATCAAATCGAACCACCGACACGCGGATTTTCAGTC
>CAZISL010000002.1:0-9102 GCA_964541975.1 uncultured Chromatiaceae bacterium
GATGGTTTCGCCCGCCCGCACCGTGTCGCCGCTGGCAACGCGGGCGGACGACGCGATCGGCAGGTAGACCTCGGCACGCGGCGCCAGGCGCAAGTATGCGAATCGCTGACCCTGACCGACGCGTTCGCCATAACGCACGAACGCCTTCGGGCCGAACAACCGGTAGCGCCGCGGAAACATCAGGACGACGTCATGCGCCTCCTCGCTGCGTAACCACATACCGTCAGGCAAAGCGGCATCGTCAGGCCGCTCGATCATGCCGCCGATACTCTGAACGGAACCCTCGATCGGCCCGCGTACCGTGTAAGTGCCCATGTGATTGGTTTTGATCGCCACCCGCAACCACTCACCCGGCACCAATCCGTCGTGACAGGGACGGACTTCGATGACGGTGCCGTCGACGGGTGCGATGACGGCCAGCGGCTCGGGAGGAACATCCCGCCCGGGATCGCGAAACAGGAAGAATAGCAACAACGTGGCCAGGACAATCGGGGTGGCCCACAACGGTCCGACGTAACCGTAGACCAAAGCCCCCGCCACGCCCAGGGCGATCAGGTACGGCCAGCCTTCGCCGGCAATGATTGAAGTACGATGCGCGACCACGCACGCAACCTACCGAGCGCTGCGGGGACCGTCAACCGACGGCGACACTAAATAGACCCTCGCGACAACGAGACATCGCGCCCTGACCTGCGCCATGAATGCGGATAGAATGGCGCCCATTCCGGGCCACTCCATAGCCAAACGGGCTCGCCCGGGCCCGCGTTCGCCACCAGGACCTCGAATACCCATGCGACTCAGCCAGCTGCCACTGACCACGTTCAAAGAGACCCCGGCCGAAGCCGAGATCGTCAGCCATCAGTTGATGCTCAGGGCCAACCTGATTCGTCGGCTGGCATCCGGGCTGTTCACGTGGATGCCGCTGGGCCTGCGGGTGCTGCGCAAGGTCGAGAACGTGATTCGCGAGGAGATGGATGCTGCCGGTGCATTCGAGTTACTGATGCCCGCCGTGCAACCCGCCGAGCTGTGGCAGGAATCGGGCCGCTGGGACCGTTACGGTGGGCTGTTGCTGCGCATGCAAGATCGCCACGGCCGCGAGTTCTGCTTCGGGCCGACGCACGAGGAAGTCATCACGGATATCGCGCGACGAGAGCTCAAGAGTTACCGGCAACTGCCGGTCAACTTCTACCAGATTCAGACGAAGTTCCGGGACGAGATCCGCCCCCGCTTCGGCGTCATGCGCGCGCGCGAGTTCGTCATGAAAGACGCCTACTCGTTCCACAATGACCAGGAGTCGCTCGAAGCAGGCTACCAGCGCATGGCGGACGCGTACTCCCGCATCTTCACGCGCCTCGGTCTCCGCTTCCGCCCGGTTGACGCAGCCAGCGGCGAGATTGGCGGTTCGCGTTCGCAGGAATTTCACGTCATGGCGGATTCCGGCGAGGACGCGATCGCCTGGTGCGAGGCCGATCACTTCGCGGCAAATGTCGAGCTCGCGCCTGCCCTGCCGCCGGAGAACCCGCGTGCAGCGCCCACCAGCGCGTTGGAAAAGGTGTCGACGCCCGGCAAGAAATCGATCGAGGAGGTCGCCGGCTTTCTGTCAGTCGCGCCCGAAAACTGCATCAAGACACTCGTCGTCGAGGGCGAAGGCGGCGGCCTCGTCGCGCTCGCACTGCGCGGCGATCACGAACTGAACGCCGTAAAGGCAGAGCGTATCGAAGGCGTCGCGAGCCCGCTGAAGCTGGCGGAATCGCAGCGCGTCGCCGACGCGATCGGCTGCGAGACCGGATATGTCGGCCCGGTTGGCCTGGACCTGCCGCTGTTCGTCGACCACAGCGCGGCAGCGCTGAGCGATTTCGTCTCCGGAGCCAATGAGGCGGACGCGCACCTGACCGGCGTCAACTGGGACCGCGACCTGCCCGAACCGACCGCCGTCGACCTGCGGAACGTCGTCGACGGCGACCGGAGCCCGGGCGGCGGTGGCACGTTGTCCATCGTCAGGGGTATCGAGGTCGGACATATCTTCCAGCTCGGTGACAAGTACAGCCGCGCGCTGAATGCCACGGTCCTCGATGCTGACGGCAAGGAAACGGCCATGTTGATGGGTTGTTACGGCATTGGCGTGACCCGGATCGTCGGCGCCGCGATCGAGCAGAATCACGACGAAAACGGCATCATCTGGCCCGCGCCAATGAGCCCGTTCGACGTAACACTACTTATATTTAACCCGAAAAATAATCCAGAAGTTACTGACAAATCAGAAGAAATATATAATTCCCTGAGTAATGCGGGCATCGAAGTGCTGCTCGACGACCGCGACGCGCGACCGGGTTTCAAGTTCGCCGACGCCGACCTGATCGGCACCCCCCACCGGCTCGTACTCGGCGAACGCGGATTGCGCGATGGCGTCGTCGAATACCGGAACCGCCGCACCGGCGACGAGGCCAAGATCGCTCTCGGCGAGATACTGCCGGCGCTGCGGGAGCGACTGGAGGTCGGATGAGTCATGAACGTGCCGGACAAACCTGTCAGGGCCATAGCCATCGGCGCGTGCCTGACGTGGTGCGCCTCGTTCGCGTGGGCCGCGCAACAGCAACCGGATCCGGCGCTTCGCGACCTGCTGCGGGAGGCGATGACCGAATCGACCAGCTTCCCGGACAAATTCGACGCGCAGGTATGGCTGACGGACATGGCCATCCGGCTCGGCAACCAGGTCCGGGACCCCGACGAGAAGATCCTGATCCTGACGCAGGTTCACTGGGAAGCTAAGCGCGTCGGCCTGCCGCCGGAGATGATCCTCGCGGTCATCGACATCGAAAGCGCATTCGACGCCTACGCCGTGTCGCGCGCCGGCGCCCAAGGCCTGATGCAGGTCATGCCGTTCTGGCTGGACGAGATCGGCATGCCCGGCGACCGTCTCGTCGACATCCGCACGAATCTGCGGATGGGCTGTACGATCCTGAAGTATTACTACGACATGGAGAAAGGCGACTGGATTCGCGCCCTCGGTCGTTATAACGGCAGCCTCGGCAGTCGCGTCTATCCGGAAAAGGTGTTGAACCGCCTCAGCAGCCGCTGGTTCCAGGGCTGATACGCCGCGAGTCAGCCGGTCGTGAATCCCGCTAGCACCTCCGTGGCCGACGCATCCTCAACGATCGACTGAACGTCATCGACACGCGCCCATTGCGGCCCGTGCTGCAACCACGCTGCCAGCTTGTCGACCGCCGCAGATTGCCCCATCGCCAGCACTTCTACGCGACCATCCGCCAGGTTCACAGCCGAGCCCGAGATGCCAAGGCTGACCGCCTCCTTCGCCGTGCTGCCGCGAAAAAACACGCCCTGCACTCGCCCGGAGACGAAGAATCTCTTGCAAACGACCTCGCCGCTCACCGACGAAAGGTCTAGCGGCTGCGGCCCGCAGCCGCGTCCTGGGCATCGCGGCTCGTCAGCAGGGCCTCGAAAGCGACTTCCTTAGCGCTGATCGCGGCCTTTTTCGCCTGCCAGTAGGAAGCCGACGTGCCAACTTCGAGCTGCTCTTCGGCGCCATCGAGGAGTGCCTCGGCTTGCGCCAACCCGCTCGGCGCCAGGCCCTCAGCGCCCGCCTCGCGAGCCGCGGCAATTGCCTGTCGAGCATCACTCATTTCCTGAACGGGCGGCGCTGTCGAGCAACCCACGACAACCAACGTGAGTAACAGCAACAAGAGCGGCGCGCCGGAACGGAAACTCGACTGATCCATATTCAAACGACAGACTCAAACTCAACCAAGACAACGAGAACAGAGGCTTCGCCGCAAGTGTGCGGTTGGAACAATTGGCCGTCAAGAATAGCGCAAGCCCGGCAAGACGCCTTGCGGGCGTGATGTCGAAACGCCACAGCCGAGCCCATTGATTCACGAGGCTCGTATGTTGCGCGCTACAATTGCGCGCTTGACGTGAACGTAGACGGAAGGAACCTATGTCCATAGAAATCTATCACAACCCGCGTTGCTCGAAGTCGCGACAGACGTTGCAACTCCTCCAGGACCGCGGATTTGAGCCGACGATCATCACGTACCTGGACACGCCGCCCGACGCGAATGAGTTGCAGACCGTGCTGCAAAAACTCGGCATGACGGCCGACGAGATCATGCGTACCGGCGAGGAAGCCTACCAAGCCCAAAAAGCCGAGGTGGCGGCGATGAGCGATGCCGAGAAACTGCAGTGGCTGTCCGATAACCCGAGAGTCATTCAGCGTCCGATCGTGATCAGCGGCGACGCAGCCCGTATCGGCCGTCCGCCCGAGTCCGTCCTGGAAATCCTGTCGTGATGGCCGCTTCGACAACAGAGATTCTGGTCCTCTACTGCTCTCGCAACGGATCCACCGCCGCCTTGGCCGCCCAGGTCGCGCGCGGCATCAACTCGGTCGGCGGAGCGTCGGCACGCGTGCGAACCGTCCCAAGCGTATCCGCCGACACGCAGGCGACCCAGGCGGAGATCCCCGACGAAGGGCCGCCGTTCGCGACCGTTGAAGATCTCCGCGAGTGCGGCGGCATGGTCCTCGGCAGCCCGACCCGCTTCGGCAACATGTCAGCGGCGCTGAAATACTTCCTCGATGGGACCAGCAGCGCCTGGCTGTCGGGCCACCTCGAAGGCAAACCGGCCGGCGTCTTTACGTCCACGAGCAGCCTGCACGGCGGTCAGGAGACGACGCTGATTTCGATGGCGCTGCCGTTACTCCATCACGGTATGTTCCTGGTCGGCATCCCCTATTCGGAAGCGGCGCTGAGCAGAACACGTTCCGGCGGT
Source organism: uncultured Chromatiaceae bacterium (assembly GCA_964541975.1). Taxonomy (GTDB): domain Bacteria; phylum Pseudomonadota; class Gammaproteobacteria; order Steroidobacterales; genus SMWD01. The sequence continues at coordinate 4,786 of CAZISL010000002.1, forward strand.
TCGCCCTACGGCGCAACACACATCGCCTGGGATCAGGCGGGTACAGAGTTGAGCGACGACGAAATCGCGTGTGCGCGGACGCTCGGTAAACGCGTTGCGGATGCGGCCAGGCGGCTGACAGCGTGAACGCCGAGCCTTCGGCGCAGCATGCTCCATCGCGCTGGATCACGATGGCCGGACTCGCGACGCTGGTGGCCCTGCTGCTTTATCCCGCGCTGACCCCGCTCGGGATCGTTTTCGCGGCGCCGCTCATCGTGCTGCTGGCGGTGGGTCTGCGCGCGCCGAACAAGTGGGGCGGGTGGGTTGCCGCGATGCTGATCCCCTACTTCGCCGGCGCACTCGGCGAAGCCATCGCCGCCCCGCAGGGGCGCGCCGTTTACTGGGCTTTTACGGGCGTGACCGTCGTGACGTTTCTGTCGGCGTTCTATCTCGTGCGGCGGTCCGGGGTGAATTTGCGGCGGTAGATCAGTATCTCGCCGTAACGATCCCCGCGTCCGGAAGGAGCGCGAATTGTTCGTCTGAGAGACGCCGTAAATACATCCCTGTAGGCTCGGGGCCCGCATCCCTGCGGGCCACGCTCTCAAACGAACAATTCACGCTCCTTCCCTTGGCATCGAGGCCAGGACCTCCCGCACGGACGTATCTACGGCGTCTCTCAGAAACTCGGTCACGATCCTGCAGCGGGCACCTTCGCCAGAACCTCCCGCACAAACGGCACCGTCAGTCCGCGCTTCGCGACGAGCGCCTCTCGATCGAGACGGTCGAGCAAGGCGAACAGGCTGGCCGTGCCGCGTTCAGCGCGCGTCAGTATGTAGCGCGCGACGTCGTCCGGGAGTTCGAGGCCGCGCCAGCGAGCGCGGAGCTGCATCGCGTGGACACGGTCGTCGTCGGACAGATCGCGGAGGCGGAATGTCGCCGCGGAAGCGAACCGGGATACCAGGTCAGGCAACTTGAAGGCGCTGTGCAGCGGCGCCTTGTCGGCCGAGATCACGAGGCGTCCGCCACGCTGGCGGACGCCTTCATACAGCAGGAACAGCGCGCGCTCCCAGGCGTCGTCTCCGGCGACCGCGTTTGCGTCGTCGATGCAGATGACGTCGCAGGTTTCGAGGCCGTCGACGATGTCGGGTGTCAGGCCGACGTCCGCGCCGAGCGGTAGGTATGCCGGGCGAGCGCCGCTCGTTTCCGCTTCGTTGACGCAGGCTTGCAACAGATGGCTGCGGCCTGATTGCTCACCGCCCCAGATCCACACGAACGCCTGCACAGAGATGCGCGCGACGTCGCGCAACGCATGGACGCACGAATCGTTGGGCCCGGCGAAGTACGTCTCGAATAGCGCGTAGTCCGCAAGGCTGACTTCCAGTGGCAGTTGTTGCATGTCGGGACAGCCGACGCCGTCAGGCACGTTGTTCGGCAAACGCTTTGCCACTCCAGCGAATTACATAGTCGAGCCCGCTGACGACACTCGTGAACAGGACGCCGGCGCCAGCGATCATGATGACGTTCGACAGCGGCCAGTCGAACGCCGGCTGCGCGATCACCGCGAGCAGGTAGAGCAGCTGACAGGCGGTGTTCAGCTTGCTGATGTGCGAAGGTTCCGGCCGCAACTGGCCGATCAACACATTGTAGGCGGCCGCTCCGGACACGATGACGATGTCCCGCAGGATGACCACCGCGGCCAGCCAGACCGGTGTCAGGCCAATGTACGTCAGCGTGATGAACACCGACATGATCAGCAATTTATCGGCCAGCGGATCGAGCAAGCCTCCGAGTCGCGTTCGCCAGTCGAAGCGCTTGGCCAGGAAGCCGTCGAGCCCGTCGGAAAAACCCGCGACGATGATCAGCACCAGCGCCACGAGGAAGTCCCCGGTGAGCAGATTCAGAACGATCGGCGCCACCAGCAGAATGCGCAGGACGCAGATCAGGTTGGGTATGTGGGATGCGCGCAGCATGACCTTGAAACTCGGCGTCGGACCCGCGCCGTTACGGCCCGGCCATCAGGCGATAGTGTAGCGCCGAGCTACCACCATCGACACCCGGGGTTCCCGGATCCGGCATCCAGGTGGACGAATCGATCGGCTGCAGGATCCGTTGGAGCGCGATGCTCCGCATCAAACGATCGGTATCGCCCCGGATCTTGAGTCGAAACACAACGCGATCTTCCCGGACGCGATCGACCGCCAGCTCATCGACGAGGTCCAGGTTTTCCAGGTATGCGCTCAGGCGTCCGTACCCATCCAGGCTGGTGACGTCGTCGACGCTGAGAAGAATCTCGCTCGGAGACCCCGCGGACGTCGCCAGCCGGCCGGCAAAGAAATCGGCGACGTCGTCGGGCCCGCTCGCGAGGTCACCGTCCCAGTTGAAGCGTTCATCGGCCAGCAGCAGTGTCCAGCGAACCTCCAGCTCTCCGGACATCGCGGCTCGCGCGCGGCCGACGAGCACTGCGTCGGGTGAGTAACGCGTGGACGCCTCGACCAGCGACTCGGTAAAGCCGCCCCAAATGTCCCGCAACGGGATCGACGCCAGTTCCTCGGAATCCGCCAGTGGCAGCAGCAGCGGAACGCCGCGTTGATCGGCCGCCGCCAGCAGCTGCTCGCGCACGAGCACCAGTTGTTCATCCTCGGCCGACGCCTGGAACGGATCGTTGATCGCCGGGTCCGCTCCGCGCTCCGCGCCCAGCAAGCGCCGGCGACCCGAACCGTCGTCGATGACGAGCCAGACCAGCGTTGCCGGCCGCTCGGTGCCCCACAGCGACGCGCCGACGCCGTCAAGTGCGCGACGCAAGGCCACCTCGTCGAATCGCACCCAGACTTCGTTGTTCGCATCGATCTGGTATTGCTGTACGTAGCGGCTCGCATCGCTGGTGGCCGCGACCAATTCGGGGTTCGCCCCGGCTGCGCGTCGCCCGGTCACCTTCACCAGGACCTGCGACAATGCGGCGTCGAACGCTTTCTGCAGACCGCCGGACCCCGACGGCATCGGCACCTGGGCGGCATACAGGTTATCCACGCGCGCCGCGTGCGCCGGCGCGCCGGCAGCCGCAACAGCCAGCAGAATGATGGCGATCAACTTTGTCTGTATCGAGTTCATTTGAACTATTATAGCGTCCGCGGTTAAGGCACAGGCAGAACCATGGTTCCCGAAAAATCATTGACTTATAAGGACGCCGGCGTCGACATCGACGCAGGCAACGAACTGGTCGACCGGATCAAGCCGCTGGTCGGCACGACCAACCGGCCCGGCGTACTCGGCAACATCGGTGGTTTCGGTGGGTTGTTCGAGCTCGACATGTCGCGTTACCGCCATCCGATCCTCGTATCGGGAACCGACGGGGTCGGCACGAAGCTCAAGCTGGCGATCGAACTCGAGCGCTACGACACCGTCGGCATCGACCTGGTCGCGATGTGCGTCAACGACATTATCGTACAAGGCGCCGAGCCGCTGTTCTTCCTCGACTACTACGCGACCGGCAGTCTCGACGTCGACATCGGCACAGCTGTCGTCAGTGGCATCGCGGCGGGTTGCCGGCAGGCCGGCGCGGCCTTGCTCGGCGGCGAGACGGCAGAAATGCCCGGAATGTATGGCGAAGGCGATTTTGACCTGGCCGGCTTCACGGTCGGCGTCGTCGACCGCGACCACCTGATCGACGGTTCGTCATTGCAGCCGGGAGACCGGCTGCTCGGACTCGCGTCATCGGGACCGCATTCGAACGGCTTTTCGCTCATTCGTCGGATCCTGCAGGAGTTACCCGACGGCGGCGCCACCGACTGGCACGGGCGACCGGTCGGCGAGGTCCTGCTCGAACCCACGCGGATCTACGTCAAGTCCGTTCTGGCACTGATCGGCGCCTGCAAGATCGGCGCGATCGCTCACATTACCGGCGGCGGACTGCCCGAGAACGTCGCCCGGGTCCTGCGGCCCGAACTGAACGCGGTCATCGACCATTCCGGCTGGCAACGGCCCGCACTGTTCGACTGGCTGCAACAGCACGGCGGCGTTGCCGAAGCGGAGATGCTGCGCACGTTCAACTGCGGCATTGGGCTCGTCATCGCCGTGCGTCCCGACGAAGAAAGCCAGGCGCGCGAGATTCTCGAGGCAGGCGGCGAAACGGTCTACTCGATCGGTTCCATCGAGGCCGGCAGCGGCCAGGTGCGCGTCGATTGAACACGGCCGAAGCGTCGGCGGGGATCGGCCATGGCCCGCGTACGCTCGTCATGATCTCGGGCGGGGGTACGAACCTGCAGGCGATCATCAACGAAACGCTGGCGGGTGAATTGCCGATCAACCTGTTCGCGGTCGTCAGCGATCGGCCGGGCGTGC
>CAZISL010000003.1:0-15599 GCA_964541975.1 uncultured Chromatiaceae bacterium
GCGACCCGATCAGAGACCTGAATCATCGTGCCAGTCTCGGTACCGGTATCGGTTACAACTTCTGGGATGACGCGGCACGATTCTTCCAGCTCCAGGCGGCGGCAGGCTACTTGACGGAAGAATTCGACACGCGCGATCCGAACACGGGCGAGGTCAACGGTACGGAATCGAACGACAGCGCGATCGCCGGCTGGATCCTGCGGTTCAGCTACCGGCTGATCAAGGACCTGACCATCTTCCATAACCATTCGGCCACGGCCAATATTTCCGGCCGCACGAACAATATCTTCCAGTCGCAGACCGGCGTGCGCTACGAGATCACGGACCTGCTGTATGCCAACTTCCAGTTCGACTTCGACAGCGAATCGGAGCCGACGCCCGGCAACGCTAGTACCGACACGACCACGCTGCTGGGTCTGGGCCTCGAGTTCTGACCGGCGGGCCGCGCCTGTCGACCGCCTTGGGTGGAGCGTTATAATCCCCGCCTGTCTCGGTTGCGCCGGGTTTACGCCCCGGAAGGCAAAAACCCATGAAAAACATCGTTGTAGCGGCATTGTATCGGTTCGCCACGATCGGCGATCCGGCGGCACTGCGCCAGCCGTTGCTCGACGCCATGACCGAGAATCGCGTCAGAGGCACCGTCCTGCTGGCTCGCGAAGGCATCAACGGCACGGTCGCGGGCAGCCGCGAGGGCATAGACGCTCTGCTCGCGTGGCTCCGGAGCGACCCCCGATTCCGAGACATTGACCACAAGGAATCCTCGACCGACGCACCGCCGTTCGCCCGCACCAAGGTCAGGCTCAAGAAAGAAATCGTCACGATGGGCGTGACCGACATCGACCCGAACCACATCGTCGGCACCTACGTCGAACCATCGGACTGGAACTCGCTGATCGACGATCCCGATGTCATGCTGATCGACACGCGCAACGACTACGAATACAACGTGGGCACGTTTCGCGGCGCGATCAATCCGCACACGACTACGTTCCGCGAGTTCCCGCAATACGTCAACGACAACCTGGACCCGGCCCGGCACAAGAAGGTGGCGATGTTCTGCACCGGTGGGATTCGTTGCGAGAAATCGACCGCCTACCTGAAGCAACTCGGCTTCGACGAGGTCTATCACCTGAAGGGTGGCATCCTGAAGTACCTCGAGGACATTCCGGAGCCGGAATCGGCATGGGACGGCGAATGCTTTGTCTTCGACGAACGCGTGACCGTCGACCACGACCTGCAGCGCGGCAGCTACGACCAATGCCACGCCTGCCGCAGGCCAATCTCCGAAGAAGACAAACTGAGCGACAAGTACGTTCGGGGCGAGAGTTGCCCACATTGCTTCGACGAGCGCACCGAGGATCAACGTCGTCGTTACCGTGAACGCGAGCGGCAAATCGGCCTCGCTGAGCGCCGGGGCGAGCCGCACCGCGGCTCCGACACCGTCGAAATCACCCGCCGCCGTCACGACGCGAAGATCGAGGCGAAGAACCGCCAGCGCGGTCGACGTGCTGTCGCCCGGAAAGCCATCTGACATGCCCGCCAACCGACATCAGACGCGGCGAGCGCTCAGGACTACGAATTGAGAGAAACGGCCGACAGGCATCCGGCGACCCGGCGGCGCTGGCTGATGATCGCCTTGATGGGCTGGTCGTTGTCGGGATCCGCCTATGTCGTAGACGACGGCTGGACACTGTCCTCGGGGGATAACGAGGAGCTCCAGGTCTATACGAAAGTCGTCGAGGGGCAACCCATCAAGGCGGTGAAGGCCGTCAAGATCCTCGACGCACCGCTGACGACGCTATTGACGGTATTGGCTGATGCCCAACTGGTACCCGAGTGGATACCGGTGATACGCAGGGCGGTGTTGATTCGGGACACCAACAAAGATGGCGCCTCCATCATGTACATGGTGACGAAATTTCCGTGGCCGATCAGGAACAGGGACGCCGTGGTGGAGACCGTCACCTGGTATGAAAAAAAATCCGAGACCGTCTACATGGAGTCTACGGGAGTCCCCGGATACGTGGAGGAAAATAAGGGCATCATCAGGACCCCCACCACCTATACGAGATGGAAGATACATCCGCGGGAGGACGGCAGGCTGCACGTCGAGATCATTACGCATTCGGATCCTCGGGGACGCTTTCCCGCGTGGCTGGCGAACCTGATCGTGACCCGGACGCCGGGCACCATGTTTTCCCGCCTGGAAAAAACGATGGATGAGGAACTGGAGCGCGATCGTCCTTTCGATGAGATTCACGTGTTCGGGAAGGAAGTCGAGTTCTGACTGCGTCCCGGTTCCGAACTCCAGCTACGTCGCCCCATTGCGGATTGTCCGGGAAGGAACTTTTCCTACGCGGACTCCGGAAAAGTTTTCCCGGAAAATCCTGACCGAAGTGGCGAGCTCAACTGACGCCCGCCATCGTCGTCGAGGATTCTTCGCGCCCGCCGAAGCGCTTCGGCGCTGAATTCACAGGTCACCTTCCACCGACGTCGGCCGCTGGATGAGAGATCGGAGAGCGCCGGAATAAAATCCCGAAGCCTTTTAGCGAGGGATTTTCGTTGCGGCGGTAGGCCGGTCTCGGCAATTCAACCGTGAACCAGGTCAGGGCGGCAGGCCGGGCCCGGCTATTCATCCGCAACCAAAAAAGCCGTCAAATCCACCAGCACTAAGGCATCCCACTTCTGCGCGTTATCAACTATCGAGCCGCGCCAAGATCCTGTCGTGAACTGCGGGCGAGGAGGCCACGACCATGTCCGTACTCCTCACGGGATCGAAATCCTCGAAAACGTCGAGTTCAGACCCATCCGGGTGGCTCGCCCGGCCACCGGCCTTCGAGACGATATACGCGATCGCGCCCCAGTCGAGCGGCTCGCAGTCGCGGCACGCGAACGCGTCGAGCCGGCCAGTGAACAAATCGTTCAGGTTATCCAGTGGGCGTTCGGGATCGTAGTCGGCGACGATATCGAAGCAGTCGAAATCCCCTGACAGATTCTCAATCATGTCGGGCGCCTGGTAGGTCAGGCAGATGTTACTGCCAGTCGCTGCGGTCAGCGGTGAGAAATCGTGCAGGCTTCGGCACTCACGGTCGCCGGTCAATGCGCCGGCTCCGTCGGAGGCAAGGTAGAAGGTGCCGCGGACGGGCATGTAGCTGATTGCCGCTGCGATCCGGCTGTTCTGCACGACGCTCAGTATGATGTCCCAGCTTGGTCGCTGGTTCTTGTAGAGGAAGGTGCCGTTGATCGGGTCGAGGTAGATTACCGTGTCGGCGTCGCGCTCGAAGTACTTCGTGTTTGCCGAGTGTTCCGATTCTTCGCCGTAGAAACCGACGGTAGGATGCTGCGCCAGCGTCGCGACCTCGATGAACGACTGAACCATGATGTCCGCATCGGTCAGCGCCTGCGTCCATTCGTTCGCGCCGCTTTTCTGCGACGGCGCGCCGATATGGGGCTGGATGTGCCGGGCGTAATCACCCGCGGCGACGAGGACGGGCAGATAGAACTCGACCAGTTCCTCGGCCGCCGTCGACGCCATTGCGCTCAGGCGCCGAGCTTGGTCGACAGTGCGTTCAGAAACGCCTCGATGCGCTTGGCGTTCGTGCCCATGTCGCCCATGCCGACACGCGATTTCGATCGGACGTCGACGAACGAGCGCTCGCCGTCGCTGCCGATCCGAATGACCACATCGTCCTTGAAGCCGAACCAGTACGTCGAGTCGGTGGCCTCGATGCGCCCGTCCAGCAGGTCCGCGGCGACTAATTCCCAGCCCATTTCCGCCACGACCTGTTCTGCCGCCGCGAACGCCTCGGCGGCTGGCACGTCGTAGATCACGGTCACGAGGTTCGGATAGGCGGCCTTCTGTTTCTCCGCGGTGCCGTTGTCGAGGTACTCCGGAGGATTGGGCGCAGCCGCGCGCAGCGGGATGACGGCCACGAATTCGGGCGGGCTGTCGACGTCCGTCGTCAGGTCGTGAATTGGCGGTCCGGACGATTCGGGCCATTGCGACATCGCGGCTCCGAGGACGACGATGCCGACGAACAGGGCCGCGAAGGCCTGGGCCGCCGATGCTGCTCCTGCGGTGCCTTTGCTGAGCGCGAGTCCGATCAGGTTGATGACAACGCTGAGCATGAACGCCAGCACGCCAAGGCCGAAGGCATAGAACGCGTTCAGACCCGATAACAGCCCGGTGCGCCCGCCGCCGAGTCCGACGATCGTCAGAATGACCGCGATCACCGCCAGGGCGATGCCCGTCTTGCACCAGCGCGTTCCGAGGGGTCGTTTTTCCGCTGCGGCGTTCATGAGTATGTCTCCCTGCCGTTGAATCTGCATCGAATGTAGCATAAGCGATCCGGGTCCGGCATTCTGGCAAGGCGTTGACCAGCGAGGCTTCACCGCCGAACTCGGGCTAGAATGCCAGTTCATTCATGACGTGATACCCGCGATGGACCAGACACTCGCCGATCTCTTGACCCTGCTCGTGCCCGAGCGTATCGAACGAAATATTTTTCGTGGCCAGAGCCATGATATCGGCACGCCGCAGGTCTTTGGCGGCCAGGTGCTCGCGCAGGCGCTGTACGCGTCCAGCGCGACTGTCAAAAGCGGTGTGATTCATTCGATGCATGCCTATTTCTTGCGTCGCGGGGATGTCAACGCTCCGATCGTTTACCAGGTCGATATTTCGCGCAACGGACTGACGTTCTCCAATCGTCGCGTCATCGCGATTCAGCACGGCAAGCAGATCTTCAACATGACCGCCTCGTTCCAGATTCTGGAACAGGGTCTCGAACATCAGGCGCCCATGCCTGACGTGACCGGCCCGGAAGGTATCCGTGATATCGCCGACGTGAACACCGACGACATGGGAAATCTGCCCGAGGCCGTGCAACGCTTCCTGAAATATCCACGGCCTTTCTACGTGCGCCCGGTACCGCGCGATGATCACCGGGATGGCGAGATAGAGCCGGTCAAATATGTCTGGATGAAAGCGATCGACACGATGCCCGACGATCCACTGTTGCACACCGTGCTGCTCGCATACATTTCGGATTACCAGCTGCTAGGTACCGCGACGATTCCGCACAGGGCACAGAGCATCATGCGCGATAACCTGCAAATGGCCAGCCTCGATCACGCGATGTGGATTCACGGCGAGTGCCGCGTCGACGACTGGCTCTTGTTTTCGTACGACAGTCCGCGTGCGTCCAGCGCGCGAGGCCTCGCGCGCGGACTCGTGTTTAATCGCGAAGGTGTGTTGGTCGCGTCGACGGCGCAGGAAGGCCTGATTCGCGTCCGGGACTAGCAGGCTGCTAGCTCGTCACGCGCAACTCGCGGCGATACTGTTCGGCTCGCTCGATGTAACGCGCCGCGGACATCGGCAGCTTCGCGATTTCTTCTTCGGTCAATTCCCTGACCACTTTCGCGGGCGAGCCGAGGATCAGGACGCCGTCGGGAAACTCCTTGTGCTCGGTGACGAGCGAATTCGCGCCGACGATGCAGTTCGCGCCGATCTTGGCGTGGTTCAGTATCGTGCTGCCGATGCCGATCAGGCTATGTCGGCCGATCGTGCAACCGTGCAGCATCACCATGTGGCCGACGGTGACTTCCTCGTCGAGGGTCAGCGGCGCGCCGGGGTCGCTGTGCAGCACCGAGTTGTCCTGGATATTGGTTCCCCGGCCGATCGTGATGCGTTCGACATCGCCACGCACGACGGCGCCGAACCAGACGCTCGTGTCTTCTGCCATGAATACGTCGCCGATGACGGCAGCGCTCGGCGCGACATAATGCCGGCCGCGAATCTCCGGCGCTTTTTCATCCAGGGCGTAGATCATGGGTTCGGCCGCGCGACTACTTGCCGCCTGCTGCCTGCTGAGCGACGGCCGCAGCGGCCTTCGCGATCGCGTCGGCATCGCCAAGGAACTCGCGGCGACGCGAAGTCAGGTCGTCATTTAATTCGTACAGGATCGGCACGCCCGTCGGGATGTTGAATTCCGTGATGTCCGCGTCAGAAATGCCGTCGAGCATCTTCACCAGCGCCCGCAGGCTGTTGCCGTGGGCGGCGATCAGGACGTTCTTGCCCGCGCGCAGATCCGGAGCGATGCGCGCCTCCCAGTATGGCTGGACGCGCTCGAGCGTGGTTTTGAGCGACTCTGAGCCGGGCAGGTTGTCGATCCCGGCGTAGCGCAGATCGTGGCACGGATGCCGTTCGTCCGAAGTCTCGATCGGCGGGGGCGGGATGTCGTAGCTGCGACGCCAGATCTTGACCTGGTCGGCACCGTGTTCGGCTGCGGTCTCGGCTTTGTTGAGTCCCTGGAGCGCGCCATAGTGGCGTTCGTTCAGCTGCCAGGCTCGTTCGACCGGTATCCACATCCGGTCCATCTCGTCGAGGATGATCCACAGCGTCCGGATGGCACGCTTCAGTACCGATGTGTAGGCGATGTCGAATTCGAAATCGAGGTCGCCGAGCAACTGTCCGGCCGACGTGGCCTCGCGAATGCCCTTTTCGGTCAGGTCGACGTCATGCCAACCGGTGAAGAGGTTCTCCAGATTCCACTGACTCTGTCCGTGTCGGCAGAGCACCAATTTTCCCGCCATCGATTATCTCCTGATTGTTAATCACTAGCATCCCGCGGCGCGCGAGACTGCATTGAACCCATCAATCAAGTTTAGCAGCTGCCGCGCAAGGCGCAGTCGTGGATTACCGCAGACGGCTGCCTCACGCCACGTGTGCCGCGGCCAGGTAGTCCATCGACTGCATTTCCAGCAAGCGGCTGCGGGTTCGTTCGAACTCGCGGGACAGGCGCTTGCCGACATAGATTGCGTCGATCGATGCGGCTGCCGAAATGATGAGATTGACGCGGCGGTCGTAGAACTCGTCGACCAGCGCGATGAAGCGGCGCGCCTGGTCCTCCTTCAGCGAATCGAGTACCGGCACATCCGCCAGGATGATGGTCTGAAAGCTTCGCGCGATCTCGATGTAGTCATCTTGGCTGCGAGGTCCGTCGCAAAGCGCCGCGAAATCAAACCATGCGATACCGTCGGCCCGCCTGATCGTGTGAATGGTGCGTCCATGAATATCCATCGGCTGGCCACACGTCCCGGTCTCCGGTGCGATTCGCTCGAAGTACTCGGTCAGATTGCGACGGGCGGTCTCGTCGAGCGGCGAGTGGTAGATCTCTGCCTGTTCCAGCACGCGCAGGCGATAGTCCGTCCGGCCGTCCACCTCGAGTACTTCGGTATGGTTTTTCAGTAGCTCGATCGCCGGCATGAACTGCTGGCGTTGCAGACCGTCCTGGTACAGCTGGTCCGGCGGGATGTTCGACGTCGCGACCAGCGAGACGCCGCGCCGGAAGAGCGCATCGAACAGCCTGCCGAGGATCATCGCGTCGGCGATATCGGACACGAAGAACTCGTCGAAGCAGATCACAGTGGCGCGGCGGGCGAGGTCGTCGGCGACGATTTCGAGTGGATCCTCGTGTTTGTCCAGCTTTCGCAACTGACCGTGCACGTGATACATCAGCCGGTGGAAGTGCTGACGCAATTTATTGTCGAATGGCAGGCTGTCGTAGAACAGATCCATCATGAACGTCTTGCCGCGTCCGACGCCGCCCCACAGGTAGGCGCCGCGGACCGGTACGACCGACCGGTTGCGGCGCATGGACGAAAACAGCCGGTTTTTCAGGCGTCTGGCCCGGGGTGTCGGGCGTCGCACGAGTTCGTCCCGGACGCGCTCCAGCGTCCCGATGGCGCTGCGCTGGGCATCGTCCGCCGCGTAGCCATGTTGTTCGAGCGCCGCCAGGTAGCGTTCGTTGAGGTTCATGTCGAAACTGTACCGTAGAATGTCGCTCTATCAATGCGCGTGGCAAACCCGGATGTCGGGAGCCAGATGAATTTCGGTATCTTTAGCTGATGTGAGCGCCGGTGGCAATGAGTCGACACGGAGTGGAAGCAAAGAATGTCTGAACGGGAATCGATGGAGTTCGATGTCGTCATCGTCGGCGGCGGGCCGTGCGGCCTGGCGGCGGCGTGTCGCCTGATGCAACTGGCAAACGAGGCGGGTCGCGAACTCAGCGTCTGCCTGGTCGAGAAGGGTTCGGAGATCGGAGCACATATCATTTCCGGGGCCGTATTCGAGCCGCGACCGCTCGACGAGTTGTTTCCCGACTGGAAGGATCGCCGCGCGCCCGTCACTGTTCCGGTCGAAGGCGAAGCATTTCACTATCTGACGAGCGAGTCCGGCGCGCGGAGCGTGCCGGGATTTTTCGTGCCGAAGCCCGCCCGCAACGAGGGCAACTACATCGTTAGTTTAGGCGAGCTGTGTCGCTGGCTCGGCGAGCAGGCGGAGGCGCTCGGGGTCAATATCTTCCCGGGATTTGCCGCCGCTGAAGTGCTGTATGAGGATGACCGCGTCGTCGGCGTCGCGACCGGCGACATGGGGCGCGACGCGTCCGGACAGCCTAAATCAACGTTCGAGCCCGGCTATGAACTGCGCGGTCGGTATACGCTGTTCGCCGAGGGCTGCCACGGCAACCTGGGCAAAGAACTGATGGGCAAGTTTTCGCTGCGAGCGGAATGCGATCCGCAGCACTACGGCATCGGTATCAAAGAGGTCTGGACGGTCGAGCCGGGTAAACACCGCGAGGGCCGCGTCGTTCACACGCTCGGCTGGCCGCTGGACAACCGGACGGAAGGCGGCGGGTTTCTGTATCACGCCAGCGACAACCAGGTATGCCTCGGCCTGATCGTATCGCTCGCGTACGACAATCCGTACCTGAGTCCGTTCGACGAGTTTCAGCGCTGGAAGCACCACCCACTGATCCGCGACGTCATCGACGGCGGCAAACGGATCTCGTATGGCGCTCGCGCGCTTAACAAGGGCGGGCTGCAGTCGTTACCAAAGCTCGTATTTCCTGGCGGTGCGTTGGGCGGTTGCGACGCCGGTTTCCTGAATGGCGCCAAGATCAAGGGCGCGCATACAGCGATGAAGACCGGCATGCTCGCGGCCGAGTCCATGTTCGCGGCGCTGGCGAAAGGCGATGAGGCACCCGCGGTGCTCGAGGACTATCCCAATCGTGTGCGCGAGTCGTGGGTCTACGAGGAACTGTTCACGGGCCGCAATTTCGGTCCGGCGGCGAAGAAGTTCGGCGTGTTTTTGGGCGCCGCATTTACCTGGGTGGATCAGAACATCTTCGGCGGTCGGCTGCCGTTCACGCTGCACAACTCGGCAATCACTCATGAGTCGCTGATGGAAGCCGCGGACGCGAAGCCAATCGACTATCCCAAGCCCGACGGAGTGATCAGTTTCGATAAGATGACATCCGTCTTTCTATCGAGCACTAATCATGAAGAGGATCAGCCCTGCCATCTGCGGCTGGCCGACCCCGATATTCCGGTGCAGAAGAACCTGCCGGAGTACGCCGAACCCGCTCAACGGTATTGCCCGGCCGGCGTCTATGAATTCGTCGAGGGCGACGACGGCGCGCCGAAATTTCAGATCAACGCGCAGAACTGCGTGCACTGCAAGACCTGCGACATCAAGGATCCCGCGCAGAACATCACCTGGGTCGTGCCCGAAGGTGGTGGCGGGCCGAACTATGCCGGCATGTGAGTCGGGAGTGGTCCCACGCGCAGGACAATCGTCGCGCGCATCATATCGTTTGCGATGAATGGGCTATAACCTTTTGATTCATCGTTTTCCAGACCCCGCCCATCTGCGGTCGATTGACAATAATCAATGGTTGCATCTATTTTCGTGATGACCGATCTGCCCGATGACGCTAACCTCGGACAATCGGAAGGATGTTCCGCAAGGCTGTCCATGGCGACAACGGTTCGCGCCGCTCGTAAATTGGACACTTAAGGGGGCCGTCTGGAGCGTCAACACCAAAAACCCGACTTCGGTCGGGTTTTTTCTTGCCTGCGGATCCGGACTAAAGGCGCTGTACCGCGATCGACACAGCTTCGCCACCGCCGATGCACAGGGCGGCAATGCCACGTTTGCCACCGCGACCTCGCAGTGCGTGGACCAGTGTCGTGATGATGCGGGCGCCGCTGGCACCGATCGGGTGACCGAGTGCGCAGGCGCCGCCGTTCACGTTGACCTGCTCTGGATCGAGTTGCAGGTCGTTAATCGCCGCCATCGTGACGCAGGCAAAAGCTTCGTTGACCTCAAACAGGTCCACGCTATCGATCGACCAACCGGTTTTTTCGAGCAGCGACCTGATCGCGCCGACGGGCGCGGTCGTGAACCATTCCGGCTCGTGCGAATGTCCGGCGTGACCGACGATCCGAGCCAGCGGCTCGACGCCTCGGCGGGCTGCTTCCGATTCCGTCATCAGCAGCAGCGAGGCGGCACCGTCGGCGATCGTCGACGAGCTGGCCGCGGTGACGGTGCCGTCTTTCGCGAATGCCGGTCTTAGCGTCGGCACCTTGTCGAGCTTGGCGCGCCCCGGTTCCTCGTCCTCGGTGACCGTGACTTCGCCCCGACGGTTCGAGACGACCATGGGCACGATCTCCGCGTCGAATGCACCGCTCTCCGCCGCGGCCCTGGCTCGCTCGACGGACGTGAGTGCGAATTCGTCCTGTGCCTCGCGCGAGAAACCGTAACGCTGTGACGTATTTTCGGCGAAAACGCCCATCATGCTGCCGTCGTGCGCATCCTGGAGTCCGTCGAAGAACATGTGGTCGATCACTTGCTGGTGACCCATGCGATACCCGGCCCGTGCCCCGGGCAGCAAGTAGGGTGCGTTGGTCATCGACTCCATGCCACCGGCCAGGACGACGTTTGCCGATCCGGCACGAATGACGTCGTGCCCGAGCATCGCCGCCTTCATGCTCGATCCGCATACTTTGTTGACCGTCGTGCAACCGACGTGTTGCGGCAGTCCGGCCGCGAGTACCGCCTGTCTCGCCGGTGCCTGACCGATGCCAGCGCTCAGCACACAACCGATCAAGGCTTCATCGACATCGTTCGCGTCGATGCCGGTGTCCTGCAGGCAGGCTCGCGTCGCAGTTGCGGACAGTTGCGGCGCCGTCGCGTCGCTCAATGCGCCCTGCAGGGCGCCGATGGGAGTGCGTCGCGCGGCGACGATGACGATTGAATCCTGACTCACGATCGTTCCGAGTTGCTTGCTTCACCGGCAGTTCCGGCGGAGCCGAATTATGGCAGACGCGTTAGTGACTGTCTGCAACGCACGCCGCTGCGTCAACGGACGGATAGCGCGCGCCCGCTGAGATACAGACTCTATTTCGCCAGATCCGGTTCCCCGAGGTCGGCGAGTATGCTCTCGCGACAACGCCGCCTGATCTCGGGCACGGACAGATCTTCGCCGCGGACGTTTACGGGCGCATTGATCTGCACTTCCAGTTTGCCCGGCTTCGCCAGCCATTGATGTGCCGGCAGCATCGCTCGTGACCCGCGAATGGCGATCGGAACGACGGGGAGATCGCCACGCGCGGCCGCGACGAACGCGCCGTTATGGAATCGACGCAATCCCGGCTCCGCGCGAAAGGTTCCCTCCGGGAAAAAAACCAGCGATTCGCCTCGTTGCGCATGTCCCATGATGCGCCGCGCGTCGACGGCGCCTTTCGACCGATCGAAGCGCTCGACGAACTCGGATCCGATCCGTTGCAGCATGAAATTGGCGAGCGGGACCCGGGTCATTTCACGTTTTATGACAAACGTGAACCGCGGCGGCAGCACGGCCGTCAGGATCATGCCGTCCAGGTAACTCGCATGATTGGCAACGGCCACGCAGGCCCCGTCCGGCAGGTTCGACAGCCCCGCGACGCGGGGGCGGGCGCCGATCAGGCTGAAAAGCAGCGTGCCCGCGACTTTGACGATCCAGCGACGGCGCTGCTGCCCCGGGACGACCGCCACCAGCAGCAAAGCCGGAAGTATGACGGCGGTAAACGTCAGCCCGACGAATATTCCATAAATTCTGTAAATCACAACGGCGGCAAGGGTTTGCATACCCGATATTTTGTTAAATCGAAGTTTATGTAATCCGTTGATATTTTTTGTGAAATCTATCACGCCCCCGTTTCGGCGGCCGGCACATACTTGCCGCCAGCCTCAACCGTTTCGCTGGCGCACAAGGATTTGCAGACGCGAGACGACCCAGGCGAGGGACATGCTGCGCCGTCCGGAGGAGACAACGGGGTTTGCATGCGGTGGATTCAATCCAGGAACTCGAGCGGACTAGTTTCCGGCAAAGGGCCGGGTTCTACAAGGATTGCTGAAGGTACAGAACTGAAGTAATGTCACAGAATCCCCTGAAAATGTCGGCCGACAGCGGCACGGACGCGAACGCTCCCGAGGCGATCATCGACAAGTTCCTGGACACGATCTGGATGGAGCGCGGCCTGTCGGTCAACACGCTCGGTGCATACCGTGCGGACCTGATGGCCTTGCAACGCTGGCTCGCCAAGAAAGACATCAGCCTGATTTTCGCAACGCGGGCCGACCTGCTCGCGTTTATCGCTTGGCGGACGCAGGAGGGGGCCAAGCCCCGTTCGACCGCACGGCAGCTGTCCAGTTTCCGTCGGTTCTACCGATTCCTGCTGCGCGAGGGCGTCATCGGCGAAGACCCGACCCTGAAAATCGAGATGCCCAAGATCGGCCGTTCGCTGCCGCGCTCCCTGACGGAGGCGGAAGTCGAGGCGCTGCTCGCGGCCCCCGATACTCATGATCCGCTCGGTCATCGCGACCGTACGATGCTGGAGGTGCTCTATGCGACCGGCCTGCGCGTATCGGAGCTGATCAACCTGAAGCAGAGCGAGATCAACCTGAACCAGGGCGTCCTGCGCGTCAGCGGCAAGGGCGAGCGGGAGCGGCTTATACCGCTCGGCGACGAGTCTCAGAACTGGCTGCGTGATTTCATCGCAGGCCCGCGCGTCGAGATCCTGCTCGAGCGGCAGACCGATTACCTGTTCCCGACCCGCCGCGGCGATCGCATGACGCGTCAGGCCTTCTGGCACATCATCAAGCGCTACACGAAGAAGGCGGAGATCGAAGGCAAACTGTCGCCGCACACGCTGCGTCACGCGTTTGCAACACACCTGTTGAACAACGGCGCGGACCTGCGAGTGGTCCAGATGCTGCTGAGCCACAGCGACCTGTCGACGACGCAGATTTACACGCATGTCGCGCGGGCCCGCATGAAGGAGCTGCATTCGCAGCATCATCCCCGCGGCTGATAGAGTCTGCCGGGACTTCGCCTTGCTTGAAGGCACAGGAAAACCGGGCGCCTTGCCCGGTTTTCTTATGGCCCGGTTTTCTTTTGCCGCGGCATTCGGGCTAGTATTCTCTCCGCCGCCGCGCCGGGGAACCCGGGCAGGCGGGCGCGGTCAAAACCTTTGGCGTTGAGCAGCTGATCAGGACATACGGATTAGACATATGAAGATTTTTAGAGCGTTTGCGATTCTTGCCGCCGGAGCGATTGTTGGCGTGCTGGCGATGTCGGCATCGGGCGGTGAGCAAGACGATATCGCGCGCATCCTGAAAGAATTTCCCGAACTCAACGCCGATGCGATCGGTCCGTCGCCGATGGAGGGTATCTATGAGATTACCCTCGGCAGCCGGTTGGCCTATGTGTCCGCGGACGCCAATTACCTGATCCAGGGTGACCTGTACGACGTCAAGACTGAAGAGAACCTGACGGAGAACCGTCGCATGGTGTCGCGGCTGCGGTCGCTCGACAAAGTCAGTGAGAGCAGCATGATTATTTTCGAGCCGGAGGAGACGCTGCACACGATCACCGTCTTTACCGACATCGACTGCGGCTATTGCCGCAAGTTGCACCGCGAAATAGATGGCTATAACGAGCAGGGTATCAAGGTGCGTTACCTGTTCTTTCCGCGTAGCGGCCCGCAGACGGCCAGCTGGTTCAAGGCCGAAGAGGTCTGGTGCGCCGACGATCGGAATACGGCGCTGACCACGGCGAAAGCGGGTGGCATGATCGAATCACCAGATTGCGGCGTCACGCCGGTCGCCGAGCACTATCAGCTCGGGCGCACGTTCGGCATCCAGGGTACGCCCGCCATCGTGGCCGATACCGGTGAGCTGATTCCTGGTTACGTCTCGGCCGACGAGCTGCTGAAGTATCTCGCGGACTGAGGCGCGTCACCGTCTCGCGTCCGCGTCAAGGCGGGCATAAAAAAGCCGGGGCGAACCCCGGCTTTTTCGTATTCGAAGAACGTGCGTTAGCGTTCGAGATACTGCAGCTTGCCCTTGACGTCGCGCCACTCGGCCTCGTCGGCCGGCGCATCCTTGGCTTCGGTGATGACCGGCCAGATCTGCGCTAGCTCGGCGTTCAGTTCCAGGAAGTTTTCCTGGCCGTCCGGAACTTCGTCTTCCGAGACGATTGCCTCGACCGGGCACTCCGGCTCACACAGCGTGCAGTCGATGCATTCGTCGGGATCGATAACCAGCATATTGGGGCCTTCGTGGAAGCAGTCCACGGGGCACACCTCGACACAGTCGGTCAATTTGCACTTGATGCAGCTTTCGGTCACAACAAAGGTCATCGATATCTCCGGTCAGAACGGTCGAGCTGATGGCTCCAGACCGCGGTACTTTAGTAGTTTCGCGACGGAAATCAAATATTTTCGGGCCATATCCGTATATTCCGCAAGAATCGCCGCTACGCGAATCACGGCGGCGCGGTCCGCTCAGCGCTTCTGCCGACGTGGGGCCTCGCAGACGAGCAAGTCATGTCTCCCGGCCTCGCGGTTGCGCAGGTACTGTTCCAGCGCGATCCTGACGCTCGGGAAGGCCAGGTCGTCCCACGGGATATCGCCGGGCTTATATAACGCCGCTTCCAGCGTTTCCGTGCCGGCGCCGAAGTCTGGCGTGGCGAGCGTCGCAGCAAAGAATATGTGGACCTGGTGCGCCTGCAGCACGTCCACGGATGCGATCATCGGGCCGATCTCGACCCGCGCCAGGGCCTCCTCCCAGGTTTCCCGCGCAGCAGCGGCCGGCAGCGATTCGTCCAGTTCCATGAACCCGGCGGGTACCGTCCAGAGCCCGTAGCGCGGTTCGATGGCGCGTTTACATAAGAGAATCCTGCCGTCGTGCTCCGGAACGCAGCCCGCAACGATGCGCGGATTTTCGTAGTGGATCGTCTTGCAGCTCATGCATACGTAGCGAGGCCGGTTGTCGCCTTCCGGTATCGAGAGAGCCACGGTCTGACCGCATTGATTGCAATATTTCATGGGCTGGGTTCCGCCGGTCGACCGGCAGGCTCGCAGATGGGGTCAATAGATCGAACAATAAGGGTAGCAAATCCTTCCATTTACTTTTCGCTCTGTTATAGTCCCGCCCGTCTTGGCGCCCTTCGGTCGGTGCCAACCCCTCCGGCGACGCATATTGCCTCGCCCGAGCCTTACGAAATTCCCAGCCTGGACCGAACCGCGCGCGGCAATGCCCCGTATTCGGGTCGGGCGATCCTGGAGCAAGTTACATGTTATTTAATCAACTCGGCCTGTCGGCCGAATTGCTGAGTGCGGTCGAAAAACAGGGTTACACAGAAGCAACCCCGATCCAGCGCGACGCAATCCCCCACATTCTCGAAGGCCGCGACATTCTGGCCAGTGCCCAAACG
>CAZISL010000004.1:0-8363 GCA_964541975.1 uncultured Chromatiaceae bacterium
GTTCCGACGAAGTTGTAAACAACCGTCGCAAGTCGATACAAAATGTCCGGGTTGTCAATTGTGGGAGCATAATCACGCCTCACAATCTTGTGCCAGCCGGGTTCTGTTTCGATGACAACTCCCAGTCGGAGCAATTCATCCAACATCGCTCGAGTAGCCATGTCGCCGCTGTAGCGATGCACCAGTTCTGCAATGCTGGGAAGGCCTTTTTCGTCCTCGAACTGCAGTTCTAGAGGAAGGCCATACGGCCCAGTAAAGTCTGCATCTGTATGCCAGCCCGTTAAGACACGAGTAACGCGATTGTGATGACTCCTTAGTTCTTCTTCGTCCTCTTTATTGCCGCTCAATAGGCGAGCGACTTCTTTTCTTGTTAGCCCGGTCAATATCGCGATCCGGGCTTGTGACATTTTTCGGTGCGGTACTTTGAAGTCGCTTGCAGCGACGTCGATATAGACTTGTTTTGCTACCTCCGCAAACTCGCCGTACGCGACTCCGTTTCTAATTAGGATTCTTACCAGGGGCTTCATTAGCCGCCGATACGCGGCTAGCAACCCCTGTTTCAGGTCTGATTCCATAGTTATACATAATTAACATAGTAAGGGACATTATTCCCAAATGTTATGTCAGTCAAGGGAATTACATAATGAAAACCGGCGTTTACGTATTTTTCCTTAGGTATTTTTCGAATGCTTTTATATTCAAAGGGTTATATGTGGTCAAAATATTGCAAGTTTGTTTCGCCACGCAGTCGGCATTACATAACTTTCGACCATATAGCGTTATGTCGCGTGAAACCGAGAACCAGCTTCAGATATATTTTGTTAAATCAAAAGCTTAAAAATTGCCGTTTCGCTCGGGCGAGCTGAGCATTTTGGTGCGGCTTTTCAGCCCTCGGGAAGTGACGCTTCGATACTGAGCGCGTGGATGTCGGTTTCCATCAGGTCGCCAACAGCGGCGTAGACCAGTCGGTGACGTTGCAGCGGTCGCAGGCCCGCGAATTTGGCGGTCGTCACGCGAACCAGGAAATGACCACGCCCATCTTTTGCGCCGGCATGACCCACATGTTTGTGGCTTTCGTCAACGATCTCCAGCGCCACGGGTTCAAGCGAAGCCTCGATGCGCTTCCGAATCTCGCGGATTCGCTCATCGTTCACGGGAGGACTCGCTTAAAGGGTTTGACCTCGACGGAGGCATACACGCCCGCAGCGACGTAAGGATCGGCCGCTGCCCAAATCTCCGCATCTTCGAGGCTATCGAATTCAGCGATTACCAGGCTGCCGGTGAAACCGGCCGGACCAGGATCGTTGGAGTCGATGGCCGGATGGGGGCCTGCCAGAAGCAGGCGCCCGTCATCGCGCATTTGCTCCAGGCGTGCGATGTGCGCAGGGCGGGCCGTAGCGCGCAGTGGCAGGCTGTCTTCGACGTCCTGGCTGATGATGGAGTACAGCATATGGGTTGGCAGTCCTAGTCGTTGTCTCGGGGCGCGTCCGGCTTAGTATGTCGATTCAGCCAGATGGTCTGAAAAATAATGAATACAAATGTCAGGCCAAGTAATCCGAACAATTTGAAGTTTACCCAGATCTCTTCGGAATAGCGGTATGCGACGACTATATTGGCGACGCCGCTCACCACGAAGAACAC
Organism: uncultured Chromatiaceae bacterium; assembly: GCA_964541975.1. Taxonomy (GTDB): domain Bacteria; phylum Pseudomonadota; class Gammaproteobacteria; order Steroidobacterales; genus SMWD01. The sequence continues at coordinate 1,642 of CAZISL010000004.1, forward strand.
GATCCACATGAAATTCAGCTGTCGCCAGTTTCGCTTGGTCAACTCGAATTGCTCGCTGAAGGCCGTTTCCATCATGCGTTGCACGATGGGTTTGTCGCCGATGAAATAGCTCAGGAAGAAGACGCTGGCGAAAAGCCAGTTCACCACTGTTGGTTTCCATTTGAAAATCAGCTCGTTCTGCAGGAACAGGCTGATGCCGCCCAGCCCGATGACGAGGCCGGCCGATATAAGCAACATCTTGCTGACCGTGCCCGTGACAACGCGAGTCACGATGACTTGCGCTGCCATGGCGACGATAATGACAGCGATCGCCGTCTGAAAATCCGTCAGGTAGTAAGCGACGAAAAACGCGATGACCGGTATCAGGTCGATGAGCGGCTGCATCTGGCACTCGGCGCGAAATAAAACCCAATCATACTGAATCGACGCGCCGCGAATCGATAAATGCCGGCAGGCGCGCGGCTGCTGGGCGTTACAATGTCACTATGGCACAAATATTTGAAATCCATCCTGAGAATCCTCAGCCACGGCTGATTTCGCAGGCTGTTTATCGCCTGAGGAAAGGCGCGCTCGCCGTGTACCCGACGGATTCCTGTTACGCGATAGGTTGCACGCTGGATCATCCGAACGCAGCGCGGGATATCGCCAGGATTCGCAAAACCGATAAGGGTCATAACTTCACGCTGCTATGTCGTGACCTGGCGGAAATCGCGGGGTATGCGCGCGTCGAAAACTGGTCGTACCGTTTACTGAAAGCGCATACGCCCGGTCCCTACACGTTCATTCTACCGGCAACGCGAGACGTTCCCCGTCGGGCGCAAAACGCGCGTCGTAAGACGATCGGCATTCGTGTTCCCGATCACCCGGTCACGGGCGCCATTCTGGCCGAACTCGCGGGGCCGCTGATGAGCTCCACGCTCATCATGCCGGGTTCGGGCCTGCCGCTGAACGATCCGGACGAGATCGTCGAGCGGATGGACCGTCACGTCGATATCATCATCGAGAGCGGTAGCTGTGGGTTCGAACCCAGCACCGTCGTCGATCTGACCGGCGAATACCCGGTGCTGATTCGACGCGGCAAGGGCGACCCGACGGATTTCGAATAAGTGCGCGGCGGGCTTTCGTCGGCCGTATAATCCCGCCGATGTCAGGTTCGCAACTCACAAATTTCATTCAGATCTTTTCTATCGCAGCGATCCCTATCCTGTTCGCGATTACGGTGCACGAAGTCGCTCATGGCTGGATGGCGCGTCGGTTCGGTGATCGCACGGCCGAGATGCTCGGTCGCCTGACCCTGAATCCCATCAAGCACATCGACCCGGTCGGGACGGTCGCGGTGCCGTTGTTGATGGTGTGGCTCGGCGGATTCCTGTTTGGCTGGGCGAAGCCGGTCCCGGTCAGTTTTCGCAACCTGCGGAACCCTAAACGTGACATGGTGTTCGTCGCGCTTGCGGGGCCGGGCGCGAATTTGTTGATGGCGTTTGGTTGGGCCGTGCTGCTGAAGCTTTTCAAGGAGGCGGCACCAGTGCTCGGCAAGTCGCTCGTCTTCTTTCTTGAGATGGCTAAGATCGGTATATTTTTCAATCTATTATTGATGATATTTAACCTTCTTCCGATACCACCCCTGGACGGCGGCCGCGTGTTGCGAGGTCTCGTGCCCGAATCGATCGGAAGACATTTGGATGCGCTGGAGCGATACGGCCTTATAATAGTCGTCGGGTTAATTGTTGCAGGGTTGTTAAGTCCCGTGATTTCCTTGGCACGACGCCTTAGCGCGTTGCTTGGTGCTATCTAAATGGCACAAACCCCCGAAGCGCCACCAGAACTGAGCGTCGTTTCGCCACCTCCAAAAGAACCCGTGCTGCCGCAAGAAACGACTGGCGGCAACCCTTCGCAGGCCGAAATGCCATTCGCGGTGGTCGATGGCGAGCCGGTCACGCAGCTTCCCCAGGATCTCTATATACCGCCTTACGCCCTGAAGGTATTCCTGGAAGCGTTCGAGGGCCCGCTCGACCTGTTGCTGTATCTGATTCGGCGCCAGAACCTGGACATCCTCGACATTCCGATCGCTGAGATTACCAAGCAGTACGTCAACTACATCGAGATGATGACAGATCTGCAGCTCGAACTCGCCGGAGAGTATCTGCTGATGGCCGCCATGCTGGCGGAGATCAAGTCGCGCATGCTGTTGCCGCGCAGTGACGAAGCGATCGATGACGAGGACGACCCGCGTGCTGAACTGGTGCGGCGCTTGCAGGAATACGAGCGCTACAAGCAGGCGGCCGAGGACCTCAATGAAATGCCGCGCATGGAGAGGGACGTGCAGCAAGCCTCGGCGGGCGTGCTCGAGATCAAGCGGGAAGTCAAACCGCCCGATGTCACGATGCAGGACCTGCTACTGGCATTCAAAGATGTGCTTTCGCGCGCCGAGATGTTTGCGCATCACCACATCCAGCGCGAAGCTTTATCGACGCGTCAGCGCATGTCAGAAATCCTGACCCGCATCGGCGATACGAATTTCACGGAATTCGCAGACCTGTTCGATCCGCAGGAGGGCAGGATGGGCATTGCCGTGACGTTCATCGCCTTGCTGGAGTTGCTCCGTGAACAAGTCATCGAACTGGTGCAGGCCGAGCCGTTTTCGCCGATCCATGTACGCGCGGCGACCGGCGCCAGCGAGACCGGCGAAGACGATGCCAATACCGTCGAAGAGTCGGCGGAACAGCCAGCGACCGAATCACAGATCACCGAATAGCTTGCCAATAACGGACAGAGCAGATGGATACTACGCAGCTTAAATACGTCGTCGAAGCCGCTTTGCTGGCTGCCGGGAAACCGCTGAACCTGGACAAGCTCCAGTCGTTGTTCTCGGACAAGGAATCGCCAGCGCGTCAGGACATCCGCGCGGCCATCATGGAGCTGCAGTCCGACTATGCGGAGCGCGGACTCGAACTCGTCGAGGTGGGCAGTGGCTTTCGCATTCAGATCCGCATGGCGATGACGCATCAGCTCGAAAAGCTGTGGGAAGAGCGGCCGCCACGTTATTCGCGTGCGCTGCTCGAGACGATGTCGATAATTGCCTATCGCCAGCCCGTTACGCGAGGCGAGATCGAAGACATCCGTGGCGTCGCGGTCAGCACGAATATCGTGCGTACACTGCTCGAGAGAGACTGGATCAAGGTCGTCGGCCATCGCGACGTGCCGGGCAAACCGGCGATGTTCGGCACGACCAAGGAATTCCTCGATTACTTCGGTCTGAAAAAGCTCGACGACTTGCCGCCCCTGTCCGAGTTAAAAGATTTCGATAATCTTAATGTTCAGCTGGACCTTCCCGAGGGCGAAATTCCACCGGTCGCGTCAGCAGAGGCGAACGAAGACGCCGCATCGGCCGAGTCTCGGAATCAGGCGGCGGAATTCGCTCCGGAAGCGTCAATTGATGACGTTCCGCAGGAAATTGCTGAGACCGACAATGTTGCCTCGCTCGCCGAAGCACGCGCCGCAGCTCAAGCCGAAGTTGGCGATGCGGTCGATGTCGCGGAAAAGGCGCTCGAATCAGAGAGCGAGTCAGCGACTGTTTTGCCCTTGAAGCAACCCTGAAACCCGCGAAGAATCATTCGTGCCAGAGCGCCTGCAGAAATGGCTTGCCGGCCAGGGCCTCGGCTCGCGGCGCCAGATGGAAGGGTGGATCGCCGCAGGCCGCATCACGATCAACGGTGAGGTCGCCACACTCGGTACCAAAGTCACGGGTCACGAAAAAATATCCGTAGACGGACGGCCCTTGCGCACGCCGCGCGTGGCTTCGCGCCACAAGATTCTTCTGTATCACAAGCCCCCCGGTGAAATCTGCACGCGCTCGGACCCGGAAGGGCGGCCGACGGTTTTCGAACAGCTCCCGCGGTTGGCGAACGGTCGATGGATCGGGGTCGGGCGTCTGGATTTCCAGACATCGGGCTTGTTGTTGCTGACGACCGACGGGCAGCTCGCCAATGCGTTGATGCATCCATCGGCCGAGTTGCAGCGACATTATTCGGTGCGTGTGCTCGGAGAGGTTTCCCCGCAGCAGCTGACGAAACTGCGCAAGGGCGTCGAACTTGATGACGGCGTCGCGCGGTTCGACGATGTCGAGTACACGGGCGGCGAGGGTAGTAATCGCTGGTATCGAGTCGTCGTGTCCGAGGGGCGCAACCGCGTCGTCCGGAGGCTTTGGGAAGCTGTGGGTCATCGCGTCAGCCGCTTGATCCGAACGTGTTTCGGACCGGTCAAGTTACCTCGAGCGCTTCCCGTCGGGAAATTTCGCTACGCCAATACCGCCGAGTTTGCTGCGCTCTACGAGGCGGCCGGCCTCGAGTCGCAGACGACATCATAGTTCTGCGCTTATTGAGCGTCGATACTCTGGCCGCTGATGCCGCGGCTGTCCGGGCCGAGCAGGAACAGGTAGGGCGCCAGGATATCCTCCGGCGTTTTCAGCGTCAGCGGATCTTCCCCGGGGAACGCCGCGGCACGCATCGACGTGCGCGTTCCGCCGGGGTTGATGCAGTTCGCGCGCAGGTTCGGAAACTGCTCGATCTCGTCCGCCAGCACCTGAGATAGTCCTTCGACGCCGAATTTCGATACAGCGTACGCGCCCCAGTAAGCGCGACCCTTGCGACCGACGCCGCTGGAGGTGAAGACGATGGACCCGTCCGCGGATTTTTTCATCAACGGCAGCATGACCTGGGTCATGACGAACGGGACGGTCAGATTGACGTGCATGACGTCCGTCCAAACGCCCACATCGTATTGTTCGATCGCCGACATCTGGCCGAGCACGCCCGCGTTGTGCAACAACCCATCCAGTCGGCCGAACTCTTTCTCGATACTCTCGGCCAGCTGGTAGTAATCCGGTCCCTGCGCTTTCGAAAGATTCATCTGTGCAATCGAGGGTCGCGGCCATCCGGCTGCGACGATTTCGTCGTAGACAGCTTCGAGTTTACTGAGCGTTCGCCCGAGGAGGGCGACCGTCGCGCCATATTTTGCGCAGGCTTTGGATACGGCCCGTCCGATTCCATCACCGGCACCTGTAACGAGAATGACCCGACCTTCCAGCAGATCGGCTCGGGCAGCGTACGTTTTAGGCTCGATATCGTTGTTCATGCGTAGCGGGTATCCAGGTCCGGAAACGTTGGTGGCGTCAGTGAGACGGAGACGAGTCGTCGGAATCGGTCGAACTAACGTCTATCGAGGTGATCTCTGTCGGGCCATCATCCTCGGTCGATTGATCTGCGAGCTCTCGAGTGCTGGTTTCGATGACGGTCGGCGATTCGATATCGGTCTTGGCATGTACCCCAAGCTCGACGAATTTGCGTACATTCGGCAGTACCTTGCGTTCCATCGACCCCACGGCACTGTTATAGGCCTTGACGCTGCCTTCGAGTTGTTTGCCGAGTCGCGCCAGGTGACTCGCAAACGTCGCCAGGCGCCCGTGCATGTCCTGCGCGAGGTGCCGAATTTTCTCCGCATTTTCGTTCAGCGCGAGCTGTCGCCAGCCGTACGCGATCGCCTTCAGCAGGGCGACCAGGCTGGTTGGGGTCGCCACGATGACTTTTTGGCGCAGCGCGTCCTCGAGCAGGTTCGGGTTTTCGCTCAATGCCGCGGTCAGGAACTGGTCGCCCGGGATAAACAGGATCACGAACTCCGGGCTATCCTCGAACTGCGCCCAGTAGGACTTGCTCGCGAGCTCCCGCACGCGCTCCGCAACCTTGCGCGCGTGCCGTTGCAGCTCCGCTTTGCGGGAGGGTTCATCCTCCGCTTCGACGGCCGATAAATAGGCGTCGAGCGGCGTCTTGGCGTCCACGACGATGGTGCCGCGGTCGGGTAACTTGACGATCATGTCCGGTCTGACGGCGCCGCCCTCGGTGGCGACGTGCGCCTGCTCGATGAAGTCGCAATGCTCGACCATGCCGGCGAGTTCGGCAACGCGGCGCAGTGTCAGCTCGCCCCACTGGCCTCTGACTTCCGGTCGGCGCAGCGCCGTGACGAGGTTGCGGGTCTGCTTCTGCAGCTCGTCCTGGCTCACAGCCATCACCTCGAGCTGCGCGCGGATGCTGCCGAAGGCCTCGTGTCGGTTCTTCTCGATCTCGCCGATCTGTTTCTGGGTCTTATCCAACGCTTCCTGTATCGGCTTGACCAGCTGCGTGATCGCCGTCTCTTTCTCTGCAAGGTCCGAGCGTGCCCGTTCCTGGTGAGTGCCGAGGCTCTGCCGTGCCAGCTTCAGAAAACTGTCGCTGTTATGGGTAAGCGACTTGTTCGCGAGATCGGCGAACGTTCCTGCGAGGCGCTCCTCGGCCTGCTGCATCGTCACTCGGCGCTCGTCCGCGATCGTCTCCTGCGATTTCAGCTCGCGTCGAACGTCAGTGAGTTCGTTCTCGAGTCTGATGCGTGTGTGTCGGCGCCACCAACCGAAAAAGATTGACGCGATCACGATACCGATTCCCGCGCTGATGCCGAGCATGATCTGCAGACGGGGATTCCCGGCAATTTCGTCGATCACCGTGATGATGGTTTGCGCGTCGATGGTCTCTCTCCCTTGGTCAGCTCAGGAAAGAATAGCCAATAAGTCGCCGGGCCGTTCGATCCGATGGTCCGCCGGCCAGTCGTTGGGGTCTTCGCCCGGCAGGATGAAACCGTACAGGGCGGCGACCGTCGTCATGCCGGCGGCGTTCCCCGCCACGATATCGCGCGTG
>CAZISL010000005.1:0-5682 GCA_964541975.1 uncultured Chromatiaceae bacterium
CGGCGTCATCGCGGACTTCACCGTCACCGAGAAGATGCTGCAGCACTTCATCCGCAAGGCGCATCCCGGCCGGTACTTCCGGCCCAGCCCGCGCGTGCTGGTCTGCGTGCCCTACGGTTCGACCCAGGTCGAACGGCGCGCGATTCGCGAGTCGGCAGAGGGCGCGGGTGCGCGGAAGGTGTTCCTGATCGAGGAACCGATGGCGGCCGCGATCGGCGCCGGCATGCCGGTTCACGAGGCGCGCGGCTCGATGGTCCTGGATATTGGCGGCGGCACGTCCGAAGTCGCGATCATCTCGCTGAATGGCATCGTCTACGCAGCATCCGTGCGCGTCGGCGGCGACCGCTTCGACGAAGCGATCATCAACTACGTCCGCCGCAACTATGGCATCCTGATTGGCGAGGCGACGGCAGAGCGCATCAAGCACGAGATCGGCTCCGCGTATCCGGGCGAGGAAGTTAAGGAACTTTCCGTCAAGGGCCGTAACCTGTCGGAAGGCGTTCCGCGCAGTTTCAGCCTGAACAGCAACGAGATACTCGAAGCGTTGCAGGAACCGCTGCAAGGCATCGTCGGCGCCGTCAAGGGCGCGCTGGAACAAACGCCGCCGGAACTCGGCGCGGATGTGGCGGACCGAGGTATCGTACTGACCGGTGGCGGCGCATTGCTGCGCGATATCGACAAGCTGCTCATGGAAGAGACCGGGTTACCCGTCGTCGTTGCCGACGATCCGCTGACCTGCGTCGCCAGGGGCGGCGGCCGCGTGATCGAACTGATGGACGAACACGGACCGGCGGTGTTCGGCCTGGATTGAGATTTGAATGGGGTCAGACCCCATTATTTCGATTCCGATGCTGGATTTCCGACAGATCGTCGGAAAAAATGGGGACTGACCCCGTCCTGGGACGCTCATGGCCTTCAGCACACCCGACAGCGACCAGCGCGCGTTTCGCGAACCGAGCCTCGGACCACGTACGGTCGTCATTTGCATCCTGTCCATCGGCTTGATGGCCCTCGATAACCAGAACGATCACATGCAAACCGCGCGCAGCGTGCTCGCGACCATCGCGTATCCGATTCGCGTGTTGATCGACGCGCCCTCGTCGTTCGGTCTGTGGCTCAGCGAAGGCGTTTCCACGCGCGGCACCCTGCTGTCGGAAAATCGCGAGTTCAACGAGCGCATCCTGGTGCAGGACGCCCGCTTGCAGCGCATGGCCGCGCTGCAAGCGGAGAACGCCAGGTTGCGCGCCTTGCTGGATTCGACGGCCAAGGTCGGCGATCGCGTGCTCGTCGCCGAGATCATGTCCGTCGACATGAACCCGTTCCGTCACAAAATCGTCGTGAACAAGGGCAGCAGCGACGACGTCTATGTCGGTCAGGCACTTATCGACGCGCAGGGTGTGATCGGGCAGGTCACGCATGAACAGTTGTATTCCGCGGAGGCGCTGTTGATCACGGACGTCGACCACGCGCTGCCGGTCGAACTGTTGCGCAACCAGTTGCGAACGATAGCCGTGGGCACGGGTGACCTGGAGAAGCTGTCGCTGCCCTTCCTGCCGCGCAACGCCGACGTCATCGAAGGCGACCTGCTGGTCACGTCGGGCCTCGGCGGCACGTTCCCGCCCGGATATCCGGTCGGCGTCATCAAGGAAGTCACGGGCGAAAGCGGGCAACCGTTCCTGAGCATCAGCGCGACGCCGGCGGCGGCGCTGAACCGCATCCGGGAGGTCCTGCTGATCTGGCCGGATCCGACGGGTACGGTCGCGATTGCGGGCGAAGCCGAAGCCGAAGTCGAGGAACTCGAAGCGGAACGGGACTCGGCGGCGAACACCGCAGAACCCGCGGATCCGCTGGCCACGCCAGACGCGGCCGCGGACGCCGACACCGAAGACCCGGCAGCCGATGGAGCGGGCGCCCCTGAGATCGAAGCAAGCGAAGCCCCCGACGCAGAGGCACAGGACTGATGCCGAGGCGCAAGGCACCAAGCTGGCCGGTCTGGCTCATCTTCGTCGCCGCGACGGCATTGATGACGGTGCCGCTGCCGGATGCGATGACGCCGTTCCGCCCCCCGTGGGCCACGATGGTGCTTATTTACTGGATCATGATGTGGCCGCGCGTATTCGGACTCGGCACGGCATGGCTCGTCGGTTTGATCCTCGACGTATTGCAGGGCGAGCTGCTTGGCCAGCATGCGATGGCACTAACTGTCGTTGCGTACCTGACGTTACGGTTTCATTTACAGATTCGCATTTTCCCACTGTGGCAACTGACTGCCACGGTGTTCGCACTACTGGCGATCGAAGCCTTCATACTATTCTGGATCGACGGTGTTGCCGGCAATCCGCCAGTCGGCCTCGCCCGCTGGACGCAGGTGCTGACCGGCGCGGCACTGTGGCCGCCGGTCATGGCTATCATGGACCGCGTACGCGAACGTATCGAGTACCGCGATCCGACTTTTACCTAGCGCCGATTGATGTCTGACAACTGAATTTTCAATGCGAAAGACACTCGTCAAGTATCGACTAACGCTGCAACGCCGCGGGTGTCTGACACCGCTCCGCCGCGGAGCCTGACCGTTGGCTACTGCAGTCAGGATCAAGGACCACTGGGCCGAGCAGCGCCTGTTTACGCGGCGCGTGATCGTTGCGGCCATTCTGGCGATCGGCCTGACAACCGTTGTCGTCGGCCGGCTGACGCAGCTACAGATCTTCGAGTACGAATACTTTTCCGCGCAATCGCAGGGCAACCGGATTCGTGTCCAGCCCGTGCCGCCAACGCGCGGCCTGATTTTCGACCGCAACGGCATCGTGCTCGCGGAGAACCTCCCGAGCTACCAGCTGGAGCTGACGCCGGAACAGGTCCCGGATATCGACGACGCGCTGGCGCGGCTGACCATGATCGGCCTGATCGACGTGGCCGAAATCGACGAACTCAAGCAGAAGATTCGTTCGCAAAGACGATTCGATGCAATTCCGATCAGGCAGCGTCTGAGCGACGAGGAGGTCGCGTCTTTCGCGGTCGAACGCCCCCGCTTCCCCGGCGTCGAGATTCGCGCGCGCCTCGCCCGCAATTATCCGTACGGCAAGGCGGTCGCGCACGCGCTGGGTTACGTCGGCGGGATCAGCGTGACCGATCTCCAGAAGATCGACCAGACCGACTACGCCGGCACCTCGCTGATCGGAAAGGTCTCACTGGAAAGCAACTACGAATCGGTATTGCATGGCGACGTGGGCCAGGAAGATGTGCTGGTCAACGCGCGCGGCCGCAGCATGCAAACGCTCAGCGGCAAGCCCTCGACACCCGGCGAGGACCTGGTCGTGACGCTCGATATCGAAGCGCAACTGGCGGCCTTCGAAGCCCTCGAGGGGCGCCGCGGGGCCGTCGTTGCGATCGACCCTAAGAACGGCGAGGTCCTGGTATTCGTGTCAGCGCCGTCCTTCGATCCCAACACGATCAGCGCCGGCCTGAGTCGAGCCGACTACCAGGCGTTACAGCAGGATCCGGACCTGCCGCTGTTCAACCGTGCCCTGCGCGGCAGCTATCCACCAGGCTCGACGATCAAGCCGATCGTGGCGCTCGCGGCCCTGCATTTCGGCGCGATCGATCCCGAAGAACAAGTTCTGTGTGGTGGCTACTACACCCTGCCCGGCAGCACACACCGCTATCGCGACTGGAAGCGCGGCGGTCATGGCTTGATCGACATGCACGAATCGATCGAGCAATCCTGCGACGTCTACTTTTATGACCTCGCCCGCGAACTGGGCATCGACCGCATGGGCAACTTCTTCGAGAGCTTCGGCCTCGGACGACCGACCGGCATCGACATGGCAGGCGAGAAAGGCGGGCTGGTCCCTTCGCGCGACTGGAAGCGCGCGAATTTCGCGAAGCGCGCGGACCAGGTCTGGTTCCCGGGCGAGACGGTCATCGCGGGAATCGGCCAGGGCTACATGCTGGCGACCCCCTTGCAACTCGCGCATGCGACGGCCACGATCGCAAACCGCGGCAAGCGCTATCGCCCAACGTTGTTGCGCGCGCGCATGGATTCAACCACGAGTGATTCCAGTTTCACGGAACCCGAACCGCTACCGCAAGTGGACGTCGACGACGACACCCAGTGGGATCGCATCATCAGCGCGATGAATGCGGTCATGCAGGGCCAACGCGGCACGGCCCGTGCCGTGGGCATGGACGCACCGTTTACGATGGCCGGCAAGAGTGGCACCGCCCAGGTGTTTACGGTCGCACAGGACGAGGAGTACGAATCCGACGAACTGGCCGAGCGAATGCGCGACCATGCATTGTTCATCGCGTTCGCACCGTTGGAGGACCCGCAGATCGCCGTCGCGGTCATCATAGAGAATGGCGAGAGCGGCAGCCGTGTGGCCGCGCCGATTGCACGCACGGTCATCGAGACATATTTGCGGAGCGCGTTGTGAGCACGACCTTCATCGACGAACGTGGCAAACCCGGCATCGGTGCCGGCGCGATACTGTTGCGCGGCCTGCATGTCGACGGCGCCCTGCTGACCGGCATCGTCGCGATCCTCGCGGTCGGCCTGGCCGCGCTCTACAGCTCCGCGGGACAGGATGGGGCAATGCTGGTCAGACAGTGCGTTCGCATCCTCGCCGCGATGGTGGCAATGCTGCTCATGGCGCAAGTCGAGCCGGTGTTTCTACGCCGCGCGGCGCCCTGGATTTACGGCGCGGGGCTGATCCTGCTGGTCCTGGTGCTCGTCACCGGAGACGTCGGCAAGGGTGCGCAGCGCTGGCTCGATCTCGGCATCCGCTTCCAGCCATCCGAGATCATGAAGCTCGGCCTGCCTCTGATGCTCGCGGCGGTGCTGCACGAACGCCCGCTGCCGCCGTCCTTCGGCATGATCGTGCTGACACTCGCATTGATGCTCATACCGGTCGGCCTGATCGCGATCCAACCCGACCTCGGAACCGCCATCCTGATCGTGTTGTCGGGAGCGACGGTCATCTTCCTGGCGGGCATCGGCGCGCGCTATATCATCGGCGCGATCACAATTGGCCTCGGCTCGATTCCGATTCTCTGGTACTTCGTCATGCACGACTACCAGAAGAGCCGCGTGCTGACGTTGCTGAATCCGGACAGCGATCCGCTCGGCGCCGGCTATCACATCATTCAGTCGAAGATCGCGATCGGATCCGGCGGACTGTTCGGCAAAGGCTGGCTCAACGGCAGCCAGGGACAACTCGAGTTTCTGCCGGAACGTTCGACGGACTTCATCTTTGCGGTGATCGGCGAAGAATTCGGCCTGCTGGGGGTGCTGACAATCCTGCTGATCTACCTGTTCATCGTGGGCCGGGGCCTGTTCATCGCGGCGATGGCGCAGGACACCTTCTCGCGACTATTGGCCGGAAGCATCAGCCTGACGTTCTTCTACTACATTTTCGTCAACACGGGGATGGTTACGGGTTTGCTGCCGGTCGTCGGTGTGCCGCTACCGTTGATCAGCGCGGGCGGCACGTCGATGGTGACCCTGCTGGCCGGTTTCGGTATTCTCATGTCTATCCAAACCCACCGGAAGCTACTGGCCCGATGACAAGGACCCGCCCCCACTCGGCCCCGACAACCCGATTTCTCGCCACGGCACTGCTGCTGACCCTATCGTTCCCGGGCTTCGCGCTCGATACCGGGCGCGACGACGTCAATGCGTTCGTC
>CAZISL010000006.1:0-11738 GCA_964541975.1 uncultured Chromatiaceae bacterium
CCGGAACGCATGCGCTGGGCCATCGAAACCGCGACGGAGCATCTCCAGCGCATCGGACGCGACCGGTCGACCATCAGCATCGGCGCTTTCGTCAACCTGGTCTGCGACGAAAACGAGACGCGCGCGATCAACATCGGGCGCATGATCGCTGGCATGGTCGCGCACTTTGCCGGCATGAAAAACTCGCCCACCGATCACCTGCCGCCGCAACTGCGCGACCTCGCCGTGCACATGCAGAGCCAATACGACATGGAGCACCACGCGCAGGAGGAAGCCCAGCACGCGACCGAGGTCAACGACGAGTTCGTCGACTGGTTCTCCATCTGCGGCCCGCCGCAGAAATGCGAGGACAGACTATCCGCACTGATCGATCTAGGACTCGATCACGCCTATATCCTTGGAGGATCGCCCGTCGCTCATCCGCACGGAGAGCGCCAGGCGGCCATGGTGGAACAGACGCGATTATTCGCCGAGCAGGTCCTGCCGGCATTGCGCGGCTGACTGCGCATCAGCGCAGGTAGAGCGGCTCGAGTTCCTGCTCGGTCGAGGCCGAGGCGGCAACGGGTCGCGAGCGGCAAGCCTCGAACGCTTCCCACAAAGGCTGTCCCTGCCAATCGTCGGTTGCGCCGCGATACAGTCGACGGCTCAAGTCGTGCAGCGAACGCTGCAGGTCGCCTTCCAGGCGCGCCGCCAGCTCGCCGAGGCTGTGCGCCGGACTTCCGGGCCAGTGCATGTCGGCCCACGCGAGCAATGCATCCTTGGTCGCGTTGGCATCATTATCGGCGCAGGCTGTCCGCACGGATGCGACGAGCTCCTCGTCGGTCGGCGGCCGCGGCGCGCGTGGTGCCGCATCATCGCTCCGCCTCCGCATCAGCCACCAGGAACACAACGTTGCGAACCAGCCGATCGCGAGTCCGAGACTGACCCATGCCCACACGGACGCAGCGCCCGGTTGCGCCGGTTCCGAATCGGACACCGCATCGATCTCAGGCGCGACAATCGGAGTCACGACGTCTGTGTCCGGCTGAGCAGGCGTCGTCGTCGCGGGCGCGACCGCAATCGTTCGAGCCGGCACGCGGGCAAACTCCAAACTTTCGGTTCGGGTGTTCCACCACGGAATCGCGACCTCTGGCAGGACGAGATCGCCTGCGCGAGACGGGATCAGCGCGACTTTCTCCTGCCGGACACCGACGAGCCCGGTATCGACGACGCTGTTCTCCAGCACCGGTTGGTCGGGATACTGACGCAGACCGTCGGGCACGCCGGCTGCGATCTCGGGCAACTGGCTGGAGATCAGGCCGTTCGCGCGCAGGGTCAGCGTGCGCGTCATGGGCTCGCCGACTCGGTAGATGGCATCATCGGGCCAACTCTCAACGAGAAAGACCTGGTCGGCAGGTAACCATGTTGCACCGGCGAATCCGGCGGGAATGGGCCGCACGTCGAGTTCGATCGATTCGGACCGGGCGCGCACGGGACGCCCCTGCGAAAACGGGTCGAACACGGATTGCCGCCCCGTCGGCACCCGGCCTTCGAACCGCAGTGGCTCGATAACCGCCGCCCCGGAGGTCTGCGCGAATAGTGCGTAGCGCCGCTCGACGACAGCGTAGCGGACACCGCCCCGTTGCGTCTCGTAACCGACGTCGTCGCCAAGCCGTTCGACGATGACATCACCACCCGTCACGTTCGGCTCAGTCAGGCTCGCGTTCCCCATTTGCACGGAGCGGTACAGGCGAATCGTCAGCACAGCCTGCTGCTGCACGTATGGGTTCTGCGTATCGACTTCGACTTCGAGGAAGATTTCTCCGGCCGGCTCGCCAGCGGCTACGGTCGAAGGCTTGACCGTCAGGGTCAGCGCATTACTGCGCTCGGTGCCGATCCGGATGGCGGGAATCGTGAGCACCCCTTCCCGTTTCGGCATCAGGTCGACGAGCCAGCGCGCCGAACGCTGCATCCGACCGTTGATGATGTTGACGCTCGTGCTCTGCGACGTGCCGAGCACATCGAAGTCCGTATCGAGCAGGGAAAAATCAGGCCGTGACGAAACGTCCTGATCGGTTTCGAAAACGACCTGGACGGAGTCCGTTACGCGTATGGTGCTGCGGTCGGTGCGCGCGGTCGTCGCGGCGGTCCCGCTGTTGCACATCAGGACGGTACAGATAACCAGCAGCAGGTATCGCATCGCGACGTTCATGAGTTTGCGGCTCACCACTGCTCTTCCTCCTGCTTCTCGCGGGGCTGTTGCTGATACTGGTAATAAAATTTCCTGCGCAGCAGACCCGCGGGATCGTCCGGTATCCTGCGTAGCCATTGTTCCATCGCCTGTGCCTCCTCGTCGGGCAACTCGTCCACGGATTGCCCCACCGGAGTCCGTTGGGCGGCCTCCTCATTGCTATCGTCGGTATCCGCCCGATCCTGTTCGTCTGCGGGCTGTGCGGAATCGCTCGCCCGCAGTTGTTGCTGCTCGGGCGATGCGTCCCGCTCTCCAGACGACTCGCCCGGATTCTCCTGTTGACCGTTCTGATCGGGAGTACCCTGATCCGATTTGGACTGTTGCGATTCGTTCGCCGACTCGCTCTGTTTTGATTCGCTGTCTGACGCGTCGTCTTGTTGATCCGAACCCGACTGTTCCGATTGATCGCCGTCCTGCTGCGCCTCGCCGTCGCCCTGTTGTTGCTGCTGTTGCTGCTGTTGCTGTTGATTCTGCTGTTCCCGCAGCAGGTCGCGATTGTGCCGCGCATCGCGATGCTCGGGATCCCTTTCGAGTACCTCGTCGTAAGCCGCAATGGCCTCGTCAAAAAGGCCGAGTCGCGCGAGCGCGTTTCCTCGGTTGTACTTCGCATCGAGTCCATCCAGTCCTTCGAGCGCCGCAAGACTGTCTTCGTAGTCACCGGCGCGGTATGCGGCGGCTCCTTTCCACTCCGGGTCTTCAAACAACTCAGCCGCGCCGGCGGCATCGTCTGCTGCGATCAGCTTCGCGGCACGCTGGTCCGGACGCGACCACAAATTGTCCCAGTCGAATGCCTCGGCCGGCCGCAACGGTAACAACGCCGCCAGCAGCCAGACGGCGACGACACCGCGCCGAAACGCCAGCGCAACCAATAGCAGCAGAGGAAACAGCAGCCACGGCCCTTCCTCGCGCCACAGATCGGCATCGAGCCCGGTCTCCTCGGTCTCTGCCCGGCGGACTTCGACATCGGCGAGCAGGCGATCCACATCCGTCTCGTCGGCGGTCATGCGCAGGTAATCGCCACCGCCGGCAGTCGCCACCTCGCGCAGTCCGCGCTCCTCGAGTCTGGCGAGCACGATCGAGCCGTCGCGCCGCTTGATCAATCCGCCGCTGCCCGGAATCGGGCCGCCCTCCTCGGTTCCGACGCCGAGGACGGACACGCGGTAGCCAGACTCGAGCAAGGCGGACGCGGCTGACAGGTCACGATCCACATTTACGCCGTCCGTCACCAGCAACACGCGGCCGCCGACCGCCCCTGCCTGCCGCAACAACTCTCCCGCCTTCTGGAGAGCGCGATCGGCCCGACTGCCCTGACTCGGCATCAGCAGGGTAACCAGCGCCGGCAACTGCGCAGCGATGGTCCGCATGTCGTCCGTCAGCGGGCTGACGACATAGGGTTCCGCCGCGTATACGATCAATGCGGATTGACCCTCGTCGCGGCGCTCGAGGATGTCGCTGATCTTGTAGCGCGCCCTCGCCAATCGCGATGGCTTGACGTCGGTCGCGTCCATCGAGCGCGACAGATCGAGCGCGATAACCAGCGCGTCCTGACTTCTGAACACAGGTTGCGGCATACGCTCCCACGCAGGGCCGGCCAACGCCAGGATCATCAGCGCGCCGGTGAGGCCGAGCGCGCCGGTCAGCCGGCGACGGGTGCCGTGCCCCGCGCCGATCAGCATGTGCGGCATCAGCGCGGGATCGACGACATCGCGCCAGCGGTGAATCGCTAAGCTGCGCCGCGCGAACCAGACCAGGAACACGACCAGGGGCACAAATGCGAGCAGCCAATACGGGCGAATGAAATGAAACTCGGCGAGCATGTCAGATCGTCCGCTCCCTCAGCTTGATCATCACCAGCATGGTGATAAGTGCAAGGGCGCCGGCGAGCGGCCAGTAGAACAGCGCCGCGACCGGACGAAACGTTTCGGGGTCCTGCTCAACGGGTTCGAGTTCATCGAGCAGGCGATAGATGGCTTCGAGCTCCGCAGTGTCACGCGCGCGGAAATAGCGGCCGCCCGTCCGATCGGCGATGGCGCGCAGCGTTTCTTCGTCGAGGTCGGACGATGGGTTCACGCGGCGCGTGCCGAAGAGTCCGCGCACGAGCATCTCGTCCGCGCCGATGCCGATGGTATAGATCGTCAATCCTTCGCGCGCCGCCAGTTCAGCTGCCTGCAGAGGGTCGACCTCGCCGGCCGTATTCGCGCCGTCGGTCAGCAGAATCAGAACGCGGCTGCCTTCGCCTTTGTCGCGCAAGCGCTTGACCCCCAGGCCGATCGCATCGCCGATCGCGGTCGCCCGTCCGGCCAGGCCGATCTGCGCCTCGTCGAGAAGCGTCCACAGGGTTTCGCGATCGAACGTCAGCGGCGTCTGCAGGTATGCCTGTTCGCCGAACAGGATCAGACCGATTCGGTCACCCTCGCGCCGGGCGATGAAGTCTTCCGCGACCCACTTCGTCGCTGTCAGCCGATCTACCCACTGTCCCTGAATTTGAAAATCGCGTTCCTGCATGCTCTGCGACAGGTCAACGGCGAGCACGACATCCCGGCCGGACACGGGTAGTGCAACCGGGTCGCCGAGCCATTGCGGCCGCGCGCTGGCGGCGACGATCAACAACCATGCCGCCATCGCCAACAGCAGCGGCCACTGCCGGTGACGGAGCCGCGCCGACTCGCCCGGCCGCGCCAGCTCCTGCAGAAATGGCATGCGCAGAGCGGCACCCTGTGCGGGTTCGGCCGGCGGAAGCCAGAGCCGCAGCAACAACGGCAACGGCAACATCAGGAACATCCATGGCCAGGCAATCTGAATCACCGCCTGCGCTCCGTTCGTTGTGTCACTGCCGCGAGCCAGCGCTGGCATGTCGACAACAGTCGCTCACCGTCTTCGGGGTCGAGCGCGTTGCCAGTTCGATACGGCCCGTCGGTCAGCAACGCGGCATCCTCGGCGAAGACGTCCGCGCCGGCCAGCTCGTCCAGGAAACGTATCCAGCGTTCCCCGGTCAGGCTGGCGGCCGCGTTACGCGATGCGAGCGACATGCCCGCGCGCCGCAACCAGGTCGACAGATCGCGCAGCAGCAACCGCGCGTCGCCGTGTTTTACCCAAGCCACCCGCAGTCTTTCCAGGTCGCGCTCAGCAACGGTCGCCGGTGAGTTGCGGCGCCGCGCGCGGCGTCTGACCCAGGCGAACAACGCGAACGCGATGATCAATGCGAGCGCGAACAGCAGCCACCAACCGATGGCCGGCGGCCACCACGCCACCGGGTCCGGCAGGTGTATATCACGAAGCAACAGGTCCTCGGGATTCATCGTTGACGCGGGCCGCCCAACCCCTGCTGCAGGATGCGCAGCGGATCCTCGTCCGTGCGGCAGGTCAGGAACGACATGCCGTAACGCCTGGCGAGCGCGCCGACGTGGGCCGTCCGTGCCGCGAATCTATCCGCATACAACGCGCGGTACTCTGGGTCGGCGGCGTCGAGCAAGAATTCGTCCTCGCCGTCGCTGAGCCGATAGCTGCCCGGCGGCGGCAGTTCGCGTTCCAGCTCGTCATAGATCAGCATCGCCATGACTTCGCTGCGCCGCCCGATCTGCGTCAGGTTCGCCTCGGCGACGGTATCGAGATTCGCGAAGTCGCTGAGCAGAAACACGAGGCTGCCGGGACGGATGACACGGCGCAATCGGATCATCGCATCCCGGGTCGAGCGCTCGTCGTCGATCGGCGGCCCCGTGCGATCCCACGCGGGATGCTCGGCGAGTCGCCGGATCAGGTACAGCACGGCCGCTTTGCCGCGGCCCGGCTTGATCTCCTCGTGCGATCCATCGGAGAACAACACGCCGCCGATCCGGTCGCCGTGTCGGCTCGCAGCCCAGGCAATCAGTGCCGCGGCACGCGCCGCGACAACCGACTTGTAGGCGTTCCGCGTGCCGAAGAACATTCGCTGGCGCAGGTCCACCCAGACGAACACGGGGCGCTCCCGCTCCTCGCGAAACAGCTTGGTGAACGGCTTGCCGGTGCGCGCCATGACGCGCCAGTGGAGATTGCGCACGTCGTCCCCGGGCTGGTATGGGCGCGACTCGGCAAACTCCATGCCGCGACCCTTGAAACGAGAGAGGTATTCCCCGGATACATGCGCGCGGACTTCACGCGTGCCCAGCGACAGCCCGGCGGCCGAGCGATTCAGCGCAACGAGCCCCGGCACCGAGACGCGCACGGCATCGTTGGATTCGATCGCGATATCACTCATCCGGCGTCCTTCTCCTGGCTCTTACGGAAAACGCGATCAGGGCACGGCGATCCGCGCGACGAGCTCACCGATGACGCGATCAGCCGTAACGCCTTCCGCCTCGGCTTCGAACCGGAGGATCAACCGGTGACGCAGCACGTCGTAGGCGACGGCCTGGATGTCTTCCGGCGCCACGTAGTCGCGACCGGCGAGCCATGCATGAGCGCGCGCGCAGCGATCCAGGTTGATCGTCGCACGGGGACTCGCACCGTACTGCAACCATTCGGACAGGTCATCGCCATACGCGCCGGCATTGCGGGTCGCCAGTACGAGCTCGATCAGATACTCCTCGAGCGGTTCGGCCAGGTGCAGGTTCAGCACCTCGTGTCGTGCCGAAAAAATCTCCGCCTGGGAGATTGACGCGGATGCGGTTTCCTCGGTGTCGCGATCGGCCTCGTCGCGGTTCAGTCGCAGTATCGCCTTTTCCTCGGCCGCATTCGGATAGCCGATATTGACGTGCATCAAGAACCGGTCGAGCTGCGCTTCGGGCAACGGATACGTGCCCTCCTGTTCGATCGGGTTCTGCGTCGCCATCACCAGGAATAATCGCGGCAACGCGTAGGTCTCCTTGCCGACGGTAATCTGGCGCTCCGCCATCGCCTCGAGTAGCGCGGACTGCACCTTCGCCGGCGCACGGTTGATCTCATCCGCGAGCACGAGGTTGTGGAACAGCGGCCCCTGCTGAAACACGAAGCTGCCGTCCTGTGGCCGATAGATATCCGTGCCCGTCAGGTCGGCCGGCAACAGGTCCGGCGTGAACTGAATGCGGTGGAATTCACCCTCGATACCTTCGGCCAGCACCTTGATCGCGCGCGTCTTCGCCAGGCCTGGGGCCCCTTCGACGAGCAGGTGGCCATCCGCCAGCAATGCGATCAGCAGCCGGTTGACGAGCGTTTCCTGGCCGACAATTCGCCGGCCCACGAAGGTCTTGAGTTTGGTCAGCGCTTCGAGTGACATCTGAACTCCCTTGTAAGCAGGTATTCATTGGATGCCCGGCACGCGCGCAGCGTCGCACGCCGTTTACATCAAACGCGGAATGATGGCCCGATACGGGGCGTATGCCAAGCTGCGGGCGAAATCGATCGGGCGCGCCATCGCGCGCCCGACGACGTTTAGTCCTCGAACAGGAACGTCAGCTTGGTCTGTACGTCATGAACCTCGACCGGCACACTGTCGATGATGCGCGGCTTGTACTTGAACTTCATGGCCGCCTGCACGGCAGCGCGATTGAAGATCGCATTGGTCGACTCGATGACGACGCAGTCCCTGACCGTGCCCGTCGTCGTGACCGTGAAGCTGACGATGACATAGCCTTCGAGGCCCAGCACCGCGGCCTGCCGCGGATACAGCGGCACTACCCGCACGATCGGCATGTACTCGGCGTCCGACATGCCGTAGTCGCCGAGTTTGGCACCGACGCCGAAGCCACCGACTGATACGTCCATCATGTTCTGCTGCTGCATGCCGATGTCGATGCTGCCGACCTCGGCGTCGGTGTCCATGACCTGTGTGACGACCTCCGGCTTGATCTCCGGCATGATCTTTTGCGGTTTCTCGTCCCGCGTCTCGATCTGCTCCTCACGCCTGACGCGGACGAACTCGGAGAAGCTGACCGGGTTGGCGTCGGTGAGAGCCGCACGGCCCGTCTCGATCAGCGTCTGCATCAGGAACAACAGGGCCGACGTCACGAAGAACGCGGAGACCAGCGCGGCGAAAAAACGCACGGGTGCCGATACCCAGGGAATCAGTGGACCGCCGATCTGGGCCGCCGTAAGGTGGTGCTGCTGCAGAGATTGCTCCTGGCCCTTGGCGAGCCGCGCCAGCGCGGCGGCGGGAAATATCCCGCTCAGGGCACCGACCATGCCGGCCATCGTCGGCATAGTGGCGCGCGCCACCCCCCCTGCCATCGCACGCGGCGAACTGCTGCCTATGGCCGCCATCACATCGAAGATCACGATCATGCCGGTGACCGTGCCGAGCAGGCCCAGCAAGGGACACAACCTGGAGAATGTCCGTATCAACTCGACGCCACCCTCCAGGTGCTGGGTCAAGCGCGAGACGCCGGCATCGTAGATCGCCCGGGACGCCCAGGATTTCGGGTCTTTACGAGCTTCCCATTTCGTCAACTCCGCCTTCAAACGCGAGCGATTCTCGGTCGACAGGTATAGAACGCGCTCGATGATGACGATCCACATGCCGAAGATCACCCAGGCGATGACGATGATCACCGGGCCGCCGCGATCCAGGAACTCCCTGATCGTTTCCCAAATTGAGTACACCCCTGCCCCCCGAAAAGTTTTACGTTGCAATCCAGAAAGGATTGATTATGGACATATCTATACCGGCGTCAAAGGCGACCAGCTATCAGGGATAACCGCAAGGACCCTAAGGTGAATCCGAACGCCGCGGCAAATCCGGCGGTTGCGGCTGCAGCGCAGGATGCATCAGGCATTCCCTCGCCACATGCGTCTCAGGATACCGTCCCTGGCGACGAATTGGTGCCACAGGGCGCCGCCAACGTGCAGGCCCAGGATGACGCCGCCGATGCGCCAAAGATTCCGGTGAATTGCGGCGAAAAACGGGTAGTCGAACGCCTCGCCCTCGACCACCTGGGGAACGATCCGCGGCACACTGTCGTAGCCGAAGAAGAAGATCGGAAACTCGCCCTCGTAGGCCGACAGTGCCGCCCAGCCGCTCAGCGGGTAGACGATCAGGATCGCATATAGGAAGACATGGGTCAGACGCGCCAGGTAGCGCTGATACGTCCGCAGACTGTCGGGCAGCCCGGGCGTGACGTTCGAGAAACGCCAGATCAGGCGCGTGACTGCGATGATCAGCACCATCAGGCCGAGGGTGTGGTGTGCGTTCGACGTCCGCATCACGAGCGTGTCGTCGCCGTAGGTCTTCGCGTATTCCTCGTACACCTCGACCATCCAGAAACCCAGCGGCACCTGGATCAGGATGATGGCTACGACGCCCCAGTGAAGGCTCCTGGCAATCGCGCCCCAGCTGTCCAGCGTGTTCCTGAGCATGGCGTGCCGATTCTACGTTAATATCTAGCCGATCATTTCGCTGGCTTGGGTTATTCGCATGACATTCGCATTTTGGTGTGTGGCGCTGGCGGCATTTCTGCCGCTGGTCTGGATCGGTTACGCAAAGGTCGGCGCAGGTGCATTCGACAACGCGAATCCACGTGCCTGGCGCGCGACGCTAACCGGCAAATTCGAGCGTGCAGCCGCGGCCGAAATCAATGCCTATGAAGCCTTTCCGCCATTCGCAGCCGCCGTCATCATCGCGCATATCGTCGGCGTCCAGCAGGCCACCATCGATCTGCTCGCCGGAGTGTTTATCGTCGCGCGCATCCTGCACGGCATCCTGTACATCACGGACAAGGACCTGTTCCGCTCCGTGATCTGGGCGGCCGGTTTCTTCAGCATGGTCGGGCTGTTCCTCGTTGCCGGTCAGGTGGCCTGACGCGCTGGCGCGGGCGCTCTACCTGATGCGCCCGCCGATCGAGATACTGCCGCCGACCCTGGGGCCACCGCCGCGCCGGGCGCCGCCCCAGGAGCTGTAGCCGCTGGATACGCCGATGCTGCCGTAGACCTGCGGATCGTCGCAGCCGCCGAGTCCGGCGGCGACACTATACAATAGCCGCGTCTTTCGGGCAGGAGCCATGCCATGTCGAGCCAATTCGTTACCAACCTGATGCTGAATCGTCGTAGCGCACTGAAGGGATCTCTCGCGCTGGGCATGGCCGGAATGGCCAGCATGGCGCCGGCGTCCAGGAGTTCGGCAGCACCGCTGAGCGGCAAGCTCGACTACGAGGACCCGGCCGACAACCTCTACGCATTCGGCAAACTCTGGGCCGGATTCGACGAGCCGGTCATCGGCGGATTCCACGGACTGATGTACGCGCGCTTCGGCGACCAACGCATGATCCCGGTATTCGGTTACACCGGCACGGGCGCGCTGCTGTGCAAGTTCGACGACGAGGGCTACCTGTGGGTCAAATCCCGCGAGACCGGGTACTTCACGGACCTCGAGACCGGTGATGTGCTCGAGACCTGGTACAACCCGTTCACCGAAAAGACCGTCGAGGTCTATCACTTCTACAACGACGTACTCGTCGGCAAGATCGGCAGCGAGATCCCGAAGTTCCTGATGGGCGGCGAAGGGGACCTGCCGACGCTGATGAACGAAGGCACCGTGTTCCCGAACGAAGAAGGCCGTTATCCCTTTGTGCTGCCGTGGCAGCTCTACGGCGACGACGACATGATGCTATCGTGGGACTACACGCACGAATACTCGAACCCGGTCACGCCCGAAGGCTGGCCACGTTCGTCGACCGGCGCACGCGTTTCGCCGTCCGAGCACTTTACCTTCAACTTTTCGAAGCGTGAACTCGAGGACCGCGACATCCCCTCATCGCGTTTCACGGCCGGCTTCTCGCGCATCTCGCAGTTCTGGCCGTTCATGGAAATGGGCGGTACGCCGTTTGCCAACGGCTCCCTGTTCGGCCGGATGTTCAGCCACAAGGGACTGGCGGGATATGGTGACGTGCCGCCGAAAGTGCTCGCATACATCGAGAAGAACGCACCGGACTTCCTGACACTGCCCGATCACTGGAATCTGGACAACTCGCGGGTCGAGACGTGGAAGGCTTATTCGAAGGACGTGCCGCCGGAGAACCCGGACTACGAATGGCAGCCCGACGATTTCGATGTCCCGACGGGCAAGGGCGCCGGCACCAAGAAAGGCTAGTTACCCATCAGCGCGGACAGCCCTCGCCCGGTGTGAACTCGCCGAACTCGAGGACCCGCAGGTGTTCGCGCGGTGGCATCCCGGGTTCCGGCGGCCGCTCGACGATCGCGAAACGGCCTGTCAGCAACAGCGGCTTGCCCGGTGACTCGCGCAACTCCAGATAGCCGCGTTCGACTTCGATGTGTTCCATCTCGATCAATACCGGATAGCGTTTGTCGGTCGCGCAGTCCTCGAATACGGCCGCGTCGGCCATGTACGTGTACATCCCGGTCAGTGTGACGTCAGCGGGCGCCGCTCCCTGCTGCTCGGCGCACGCCGCCAGGGCTGTAGCGACGGCCGCGCACGCGGCGAGTCTACCGATGCGGCTGAACATTGCCCTTGCGCATCGCGCGACGCATCTTGCGTGAAATATAGCCGGCCAGCATGCGCGCGAAGGGATTGATCGACGCATCCGTATAGAAGCGCGCATCGAGC
>CAZISL010000007.1:0-7580 GCA_964541975.1 uncultured Chromatiaceae bacterium
TCTTCAGCTTGCTGATCGGCGGCATGTGGGCTGCTGGGTCAAATGCTTTCGCTGCGGTGGCGACGACGTTCGCGGATGACGTGGGGTATACCGCATTGCAGGCGGAACTCGGTGCGTCGTTGCCGGATGGCGCCGGCCTCACCGTGACGATCGTGGAGGCGTGCATTGGCGATCCCTGCGGCGCCTGGGCGCCGGATCCCGGAACCAGGAGCGTCACCGATGGTGAAGGCGGCCCGCAGGTCAGCGCACCATACTCAGGACATGCGACCGCCGTCGGCAATCGATTCTACGGCGATTCATCCATCACCCCCGCGATCGGCATCCCGCCACATCCGAGCGTCTCGGCTTACGAAGCCATTGACTGGATCCAGAACGGCGCACTTCGGTATGGCCAGGCTATGGGCACGCCACTTATTTCGGCCAGCCGGATCGCGAATCACAGCTGGGTTGGATCTTTTAAAGACGAGAATGGCATCTATCTCGACGATATTCACATTGACCTGCTTCGACGAATCGATTGGCTAATCGAGCGAGATGAGTACGTGCAAGTCACTGGATTCATCGGCAATAGCAACACATTGTTTGGCAGCTCGCGCAACGCGATCGCCATCAACAAGACCGGATCACCAACCAACCAGGGGTCGAGGGCGGTTTCGGGCGACGCGACCTACAGCATCGAGCATACGAGACCTGACCTGGTAGCTCCGGAGTCATCGCCAAGCGCCGCGACGCCAAGAGTCGCAGCGGCAGCTGCGCTGCTGATGCACACCGCAAGGCTGAATCCGTCTTTGTCCAACGGCTCGACGACGAACCGCAACAACGACACGATCCTCAACGCCGAGCGGTCGGAAGTCATCAAGGCAGCCCTGATGTCGGGCGCTGAACGCGTGACCCGCAACAGTCACCCGACCGACAATCCGGCGGACGTAATCGACTATCGTGTAGCCGCCGTGAATCAGAGGGACAACGGGCTCGACCGCCGGTACGGCGCCGGGCAACTGAACATCTACAACAGCTACCACATCATCGCGGCCAGCGAACAGGATAGCCTTCAGGACAGCGGCGTCGGCAATATCGAGCCCGCGGGATTCGACTACGATGGATCGTTCGGCGGATCGAGCGGCAGCAACTCGCAGGCATCGTATTTCTTCACCACGGGACCGGAAGCGGTCGAGTTCGTGGCGTCGCTCGTCTGGAACGTTAACATCGATTCCGGCGGATACCCCGCGTTCAGTCGAGCAGCAACTCTCTACGACCTCGACCTGCACCTGTTCGATGTCTCCGACGGCGGTAACTGGGCACTCGTGATGGATTCGACGAGCGCGAACGAGAACACCGAAAACATCCGTGCCTTCCTGAAGGCAAACACACCGTACGCACTCCAGGTCAATCGCGGCAGCGGGCAGGGTTCGTTTCGTTGGGACTATGCAGTCGCCTGGCGCACACGGATCGGCGGCGACGTCAACGGCGACGATGGTGTCGACGTCACGGACCTGCTGATGATCCAACGCGCGCTGACGGGGCAGATCGTTCTGGACCAGCAGCAACGGGCTCGGGCCGACGTGCACCCGGCCGGGGGTGACGGAACACTGGACGTGGCGGATCTCCTGACGCTGCAGCGAATAACTACGCCGTAAATTGTCCTCACACGACCTGCTTGCTGCGGGGACCGGAATTGCGCAGAATCGCTGGAATGGCGACCGATACCGCCCGCTAACATCAACAACGAAGGGACAAAACAATGCGTGCTTACCTGACATTCCTGGTTTCAACGATGGTCCTCTCGAGCGGCGCACTCGCGGACACGGATCAAGCGAAAGATATTCAAATGGCGCAGATGTGCGCAGATTGCCACGGCGCAGACGGCATCGATCTGAGCGGGGCCAAGGTTGATGCGGTCGTCGCCGGGATCAACGCAATCCGAGCGGGAGATGCCGAACATCCGACGAAGCTCGATAGCCTGAGCGATGCCGACGTCGAGGAGATCGCGAAGATCCTCACGCGCGACTACTAGAAGTCTGGAGCTTACGAACTCACGTCTTCGCCTCGTGGCGAATACACAGTTCCTCCAGTTCACTGGTCTCCAGCGCTTCGCGCATCAGGCGGCACCGATTGCCCGTGTTAGCGGACCGGGTCTCGAGGTAACCGCACAACCTGCAAATGCCGACCTTCTCGTTGGCGGCGCGCGACTTCTCGAGTTCACCCAGCGCGGCGCGCAGGCCGGCGGCCGTACCCTGCTGCTGTGCGGCAGTCAGCGTCTCAACGGCACGAACCACATCCTCGAGGGGATCGGAGCCGAGCTTTCGCGTCGCCAGCGAAGTCAGGTCGAACCGCACGCTGCGGCCATCGCGATCGGAAGCTCTGCGTGACAGGTAACCCTTCGCGACCAGGCTCTTGATCGTCTGCGACGCCGTGCCGCGCGTCGTCGCGTGGAATTCCGCGAACCCGGAAACGGTCCGCGAGAACCGATTGGCGCGTGAGAAGTAACGCATCGCAATCCATTGCGCCTGCGTCAGGCCGCCGGCCGAACAATTCGCGTAGGCCGCCCTCCCCAGTTGCAGCACCAGGTCGGCAACCTCCGTCGCATTGCGGCTCTTTGCAGGCATTCAGGGATAGTAGCGATACGAAACTATATTGACAACGGACGGCGCAGCCGATAGCGTCACGCGTCTGTTCAAATCAACGCCGAAACGAGAGGGATCTGCAATGGCGCTCGACGACGAAACCCGGGGAATCATCGCCAATGTACTGGCCGACAATCGCGTCGTGCTGTTCATGAAGGGTACGCCCGCGCAGCCCCAGTGCGGCTTCTCGGCGAAGACCATCTCGACGCTGAATATGCTGTTGCCGGACTATATGACCGTTAACGTGCTTGACTACCCGGAGATTCGCGAGGGCATCAAGGAATATGCGAACTGGCCGACGATTCCGCAGCTGTACATCGAAGGCGAGCTGATCGGCGGTTGCGACATCGTGCAGGACATGATGAAGAACGGCGAACTCGGCGAAGCGCTCGGCATGACGGCGCCGGAAGTCGATGCGCCATCCATCACGATCTCCAGCAACGGTATCGAGGCCATGAAGAACGCGATGTCTTCACACCCCGGCGCGGCCCTGCACCTGCAGATCGCCGCCGACTGGACGCATCAGATCAGCCTGGACCCCAACCGCGAAGGCGCTGTTAAAACCACGGTCGGCGAGATCGACATTCACATGGATGCCTGGACCGCGGCGCGAGCCGACGGCCTGAACATGGTCCTCGAGGAGGACCTGACCGGTACGAGCTTCAGTTTCGAAAATCCGAACGCGCCACCACCGGTCAACGAGATGACGGTTCATGTGCTGAAACAGAAGATGGACGACGGCGAAGACCTGGTGCTGATCGACGTTCGCGGCGACGACGAATGCGAGAAAGGCGTGATCGAAGGGGCGCAGCAGTGGAACGACGATGCGATGCAAATGATCGAGTCACTACCTAAAGACGCCGAAATCATCATTCATTGCCATATGGGCGGACGCAGCCTCGCTCTGGCCGATGCTCTGCGTCGCCGCGGCTACACGAACCTGCACAACGTGACGGGCGGGATCAAGGCGTGGTCGGACGAGATCGACCCGTCGATCGACGTCGCCTAGCGACTCGCGCAGCGCGCTTGAAGCCGATCGGCTGCAAGCCTCACTCGGCCGGCGGATAGAACCAGTCCGGCCCCGCGCACGGCACAATCAGCTCGATATCGGCCACCACGTCACCGGGAGCGAAGCCCTCGACTTCGGTCAACCCTGCCCGGTCGATTCGCACCGTTGGCGTGCACAGAATTCCGTCTGCGTCGCTGTCGATCCACGCGTACACCAGCAGACCTTCGCCCGCGTCGACCGGATATTCGAAGGTGTGCGCGAAGTCACCCGCTGACCCTTCAAATCCCTCGATGAACTCGACCGGATGCCGCAGATCGCCCTCCAGGGCCCAGGCGTGATACAGGCTCACGTAAACCGTTGCATCGGCAGGAACGCCGTCCGGAATGATGATGTTTCCGGTCAACGCGACCGGCTCGGTACGCACCTCAGGCTCGCCACCACAACCGGCAAGGATCCCGATCAAGGCTGCCAACAGGATCGCGCCAGGAATGACTCTGCGTTGTCTGGATGATTCGATCATCGTTACAACTCGATATCGTCAATGCCGAACACGCGTATGAAGTTACCTGCCAGGATCATGCGCATGTCTTCTTTCGTGTAGTTGGCATCCTTCATCGCCGCGACGAAGTTGTCCAGATGTCGGGAGATGTAGCCCGGATATTGCGGCCCGTCGGAACCATAGATCAGTTTATGGGTCACGTTGCCATCCTTGATACGCCGAACGAAATCCGGGAGGACTTCTTCCGCACGCGTGGCACCGAGCGCGCCGGGCTCCATATAGACGTTGTCGTAGCGCTGAGCCAGGTCGATGCAGGCATCGGCGTAGGTCAGTTTACGGTGATAACTGTCCCATCCGGCGTGACCCAGGATAAAGACCGTTTCCGGGTAGCGCCGTATGGCTTCCTCCAGATAGTACGGATCGGTATAGGGCGGCTCCAGCCGCGTACCGGGATTCGGGCTCGTTGCCGTATGCAGGTAAATGGGTTTACCGAGCCGTCCCGCGATGTCATAGATCTCGTAGAAGCGCGGATCATCGAACCGATGCTGCTGGTGTGCGTTTGCGAGCTTGACGCCGATCATGTGATCGAGCTCGGTCAGCGCACGCTCGAACGCGGCGAGTTGCTCGTCGCTGTCGCGATTCCATTGATCCACGCGAATACTGGCGAAACCAAACATCCGCTCGGGATCGACTGCCACGACCTCCGCGGCGAGCTCGTTCGTTGCGATCCCGGTCGTATGCGGGCTGTAGACGGCGAAGACGCCGGCGCCCGAGATACCGGCACCGTCCAGCTCGCCCAGGATATGGTCGGCGCTGAGCCACATGTCCGTGAGGATCGGCATGACCCACTTGAAGCCGGTCGGGACCCGCTCCGACAGGCGTTCCTGAAATCCGGGCGGAGAGCCTTCCCATGTGCCGGTGTGCAGGTGCATATCGATCACCGGCAGCCGCTCACCTTCGAATGGCACACCCGGCTCGGGGTCACCGCCACAGCCGACGAGCAATACGGTCGATGCGAGCACCGTTGCTGCATAACACTTCATTGAGGGTTTCTCTCCTGCATCGCGGTTACAAGCATATTAGGGAGGTTCGAATCGTCCCACTCGTCGTCATTCGGTCCCGTCCGCAGTATGACCAATTCATGAGAGGGAATTATATACAAACGCTTCTTGCCGAGCCCGTCCAGAAAGATAACATCGTCCGCGACGAACGGCTCCGAATGCCAGTTGGCGAAGGTATCGGTCGCGGGGTCGTAGCGGCGGTACTCTTCCCATTCAGTGCCTAACCAGAGCTGCATACCATAGTTGGCATTGGCCTCCGACGGGGCCGTCATTTCCTCGACCCAACCAGCGGGGATTATTTGTCGCCCGCGATAAATTCCACGATTGCGCAGCAGTTCACCGACACGAATCCAGTCCTGGATGGCCGACCAGCTGCAACAGTCCGCGTGCGCCATGCCACCTGCGCGATCCATGAACAACAACGCGTCCCGCGCGCCGATCGGCCGCCAGAGCTTTTCGGACAGATAGTCGCCGAACCGTCGGCCGGTCGCGCGCTCGACGATGACGCCGAGCAAAGCAGGATTCGGGTTGAAGTGAGCGAACACCGTGCCCGGTTCGTGACGGACCTTGACCGCGAGGTTCGGCGGAATGATGTTGAGCCCCATGACTCGCTGCATGCGATCGGACGTCGGCGTGAAATCGTAACTCTCTTCGATACCGCTGGACATCGTCAGCAAGTGTCGAATCGTGATGCCCCGGTGCTCGTCGTCATTCCACTCCGGCAGGAACGCCGAGGCCGAAACGTCGGGCGAATCGATGTAGCCGTCGGCGATCGCGTGGCCGATCAGGATCGCCGGAAAAATCTTGGTCATCGAATGCGCCGGGAACAGGCTGTCCGCCCCCTGTTCGTTCCAGTAACGCTCCAGGATGAGGTTGCCCCGCCAGGCCACCAGCAGCGCATCGCTGGCGTGGGTTTCCGCATAGCGGGCGGCGGCTTCGAGAACTTGTCCCGAAATCGGGCTCGCCGCGGGTTCCAGGGTCGCTATGGGCGCTGCGAAATCACCCTCGACCGTCTCGAGGGGTTGGTACCACCGATACGGCGGATCCAGCGGATTACCCAGGAAAGCCGTGGCCCAGCGCTCCCAATAGAGGCCATAAGCGCCCAGAGCGGCCGGCACGAAGCCGAACGCGACTGCGGCGATGACCGCCAACCCGATGCCTTTGAAGAAACTACCGATCATGCCACCCCCTGTGCCCGAGTTAGGGACTATCCACCCGGGTCGATGATAGCCGAACGGCCGGCCTCGCCTCGCGTATGTCGCGCGGCCGACCCGAAAATCGGGCGCGCGGCAAAGTGCCGAGCCCATCACTAAGGAAATCCGCTCGCCCGCCGACAATCACTATATGGGACCTGAAGTCTATTTTTGGTACGCGGGCGCCCAGGCGGCGATCTGCGCCTGGTCCTTCTGGCTGTGGCGCGCGAAATCGGCCCCCGGCTCAGCGCTGCTTGCCATGATCACCGCGACCTTCGCCTACGACAACCTGGTGCTGGCCAGCGGGCACCTGATCGGGCTCGGTGAGCCACTGGAACTCCTGAGCCGTTATCGATACGCGTTCTACGTGATTAATGCTGCGTTGTTTCCGCTCGCGGCCGCGCGCATCGGGGCCGCCGCCGGCCTCGAGTCGATGCGCTCAGGCCCGTTGCGAAATGCTGTACTTCTATGCGTACTGGTCATGTTCGGGTACGGCCTGTGGTTTTCGTTGAGCGGCTTCGACCTGGCGCCTTCCTGCTACGAAGGCATCGTTCGATACTCCGTGAATGTACCGGCCAACCAGCTGTGTTTCGCCGCTCAAGAACCGCTGATCGACTCGGGCGTGCCGCTGAACGCTGTGGTTGCCCATATCCTGGTTACGATCCTGGGTGCGGCGATTCTGGGCAAACGAAAATGGCCGTGGTTGTTTGTCGCCAGCATGACGTTGTTCGTCGCCGAAAAGTTCCCGCCGGCGGATTTCGGCCCCGTTGTTACCAACGCCGTAATGATCTGCTGGTTATTAGGTTTCGTCGTTAGCTCACAGCGTTTCGCCTCGCCGTCGGTTGCTGACGAAGATCCGCTGGAGTCGGGTCTCGATTTCACCGATACGTCCGCTTTCGCGACCAGGGTGTTTGAAAAATGGAATCCGTAGCCATCCTGCCTCATGTGCTGCTCACCGCCGCACACGGGACCATCGTCGTCTGGATGGTGCGCCTGTGGCGGACGAAGCAGGCGCCCGGCGACCTGCTGATCGCGACGATTTGCGGGACCATTGCCTACGACAACCTGATCATCGTCGCCGCGATCCTGACCGGCACCGAATCATTGATGGAGACGATGATCGGTCTCCGCTGGGCGATGCACGCGATTTTCACGCCGTTCATGATGATCGTGATCATCGATATCTCGGCGGCG
>CAZISL010000008.1:0-3390 GCA_964541975.1 uncultured Chromatiaceae bacterium
CATTCATCAACGGCATGATCGTGACGGGCCTGGTCGCGTTCAAGCCGAACTGGATCCCGAGCTTCGACGACCGGATCTACCTGAAGGGCTGAAGCCCCGCTACTCCGCCGGCCGGACGGGCTTGATTTCCAGCGGACTCGAACCCGTGCGGAAGTAATATTCGAACGCCTGGTCCCGGCGACCGGACATGTACGGCACCATGTAAAGAATCGACATGCCCTCGAGCACGCGCGCATTCCTGATCGGGCCGACATCGATCGTCTCGAAGCCAAACGCCTGAACGAGCTTCGCCACCTTCGCCTTGGCCTCCGCGTCGTCACCGACCAGTGGCACGGTAACGGGACCGCCCGCCGCGGCCGGATTCGCCATGACGTGATAGCCGACCGTATTGAAGGCCTTGACCACTTTGGCCTTGGGTAGCCAGCCCTGGATCAGCTCGCCGCCGGACGTCTCCACAACCATCTCGGCCTGGCCGGCGGCAAAGCCGATCGCGTTCGTTGGATCGATAATGATCTTGCCGTCGAGTTCACCAAGCTTCTCGATGACGCCCTGCGCCGCTTTCCATGGCACGGCCAGAACGACGTAGTCGGCTCGCTCCGCCGCCTCTGCCTGCGACGCGGCCGACGCGTTCGCGCCGGTCGCCGCGACGAGCTCGCGGACCGCGTCACGCTCGGGATCCCTGGACCCATAGATGACTTCGTGCCCCGTGCGCGCGAACTGCGGGCCCAGCGCGCCGCCAACCCTGCCGGTGCCGATGACGGCGACGATATCCGCGATGGCAGACGGGGATACCAACAAGCACAGCAGGAATGCCGCTTTGAATCGGCGCGGCAGAACAGTCCTTTGGAGCATCGTATCCACCCTGCGTGTGCGGTAAGAAGGCGCTATGGTGATGATAGAGTACAGAAATTCGGATCTCGGGATCGTTATTGGCCGCCTGCAATGAGAGCCGCGAGCATGAGTGAAATCGTCCAGACCTTGCTGAGCTATGCGTTCCGCGCCTTCTTCCTGTTCGGGTCGCTGTGCGGGTTCTGCGTGATGCTGTTCTGGTCCCTCGCGTTGCTCGGTTACGGCCCGCTCGTCGGGCATCCGAACCTGGTCTACTGGCACGCGCACGAAATGGTGTTCGGGTTCGCCTTCGCGATCATCGCGGGTTTCACACTGACGGCGGTCGCGAACTGGACGGGCCGAACCCGGGTGCGCGGCGCGGAGCTGGGCGTACTCGTCACAGCGTGGATCATCGGCCGCATTGCCCTCGCGTACACGGGCCACTGGCCGACGCTCATCATTGCCGCCGCCGACATGCTGTTTCCCTGCTTGCTAACGCTCGTATTCGGCCGGGAGGTGTTCGCCGCCGGGAACCGGCGCAACGCGCCGCTGGTCGGTGTCATCGCACTGCTGGCAGCACTGAACCTGTTGTTCCACGTCGGAGCCAACGTCTCGCCCGGACTGGATCGCGCGGCGTTGTTGCTGGCCGTGCATGTGATCCTGACCCTGGTCGCCATCATTGCCGGCCGCATCATCCCGAGTTTTACGACGAACTGGCTGAAAGCCCAGGGGGCGGGGGACGAGGCGATGCCGCGTATCGTGCCGGCGCTGGATATCGCCGCGATCATCATGACGATCGTCACCGGTCTTGCCATTACCTTCGCGCCCATTAGCCCGGTCAGCGGAGCCTTGGCTCTGCTGGCAGCTGGCGTGCACGCGGTGCGGCTGAGTCAGTGGTCGGGCCTGCGTACCGTCAGCGAACCGTTGCTGGTTGTCCTGCACATCGCCTACTTATGGTTTCCGCTCGGCTATGCGGTGGCGGCATTATCGGCGTTCGGCGGCTACCTCCCGAGCGCTGCCTTGCACGGCCTGACCATCGGCGTGATCACGGGCATGATCGTCGCCATGATGTCGCGCGTCGCGCTCGGGCACACGGGCCGGCCGCTGCATGCGGCGCGCATTACCGTCTTAGTCTATGTTCTGTGGATGCTGACGGTGCTGGTCAGGCTGAGCGGGCCGCTGCTGGGTGACTGGTACATCCTGACGGTCGAGACGGCCGCTTCCATTTGGATGGTCGCCTTTGCTCTGTTCGCCTGGGTCTACTGGCCGATTCTGACGAAACCACGCGTCGACCGATAGCTTCGGGCTTATCCCGTGTTCCGCATTCCCGCCGCGATCGCATTGATCGAGCGCAGCAAGTTATTCAGCGTGTCGTCTGATCCCGACTCGCGATAGCGCGACAACAGTGCAATCTGAATATGATTCAGAGGATCGAGATAGGGGCGTCTGCGCGCGAGCGATAGTGCGAGTGTCGGCTGCCCGGCGAGCAACTCACTGTGATCGCAGACGGCATTGATCTGCTCGACACTCAGCCGGTACTCGTCACGTATCATGCTGTAAATAGCCTGCATCTGCGCATCGTCGCCGGCCAGTTGCGCATATTCGCGTGCCGTACTCATGTCTGCCTTGGACAGAGCCATTTGCGTGTTGTTGAGCAACGCGGCGAAAAAGGGCCACGCGCGGTAGAGTTCTCGCAGCCGTTCCAGGCCGTCATCCTCTTCACAGGCCTGCTTGAGGGCACCGCCAAGCCCATACCAGCCGGGCAGCGTGTGGCGTGACTGGGCCCAGCCAAATACCCAGGGAATGGCTCGGATCGACGCCTTCGAACGGTCTGCCTGCTTGCGATGCGAAGGACGGGAACCCAAATTCAGCAATCCGATTTCGGCGACCGGTGTGCTCGCATAGAAGTAATCGAGCAGACGCGGCGTTTCATCCGTCAGATGTCGATACGATCGCTCGCCGGAATCCGCGAGGGTGGACATCAGCGGCGCGAACTTCTCATAGTCGGCAATCTTGCCGTCGACCAGGTACCGGCTCGACTTCATCAGTCCTGTCATGCCGAGGGTTAGCTCGAATACGGCCGTCTCGCGATTGCTGTACTTGTAGTAAAGCACCTCGCCTTGCTCGGTGAACTTGATCTGCCCGCCCGACGTACCCGGCGGTTGGGCCATGATGGCATTGTGAGTCGGGCCGCCCCCGCGTCCAATCGTTCCTCCGCGGCCATGAAACATCCGGCAACGTATGGAATGTCGCGCGGCGATCGCCTCGACCTTTTGCTGGGCCCGGTACAAATTCCAGGCGGAGGCAAGAAGCCCGCCATCCTTGGTCGAATCCGAATAACCGAGCATCACTTCCTGGCGATCGTCTCGGCAACGAAGTAACTCGCGATAGGTCGTTTGTACAAGCAACGATTCAAGTACTGCTTCGACCCGCTCCAGGTCATCAATCGTCTCGAACAGCGGCGACACCGATAATTCCGAAAACCAATCCCCGTCCGCGTTTCTGCCCACGAGACCAGCGAGACTCGCCAGCCACAACACCTCGAGCACGTGACTCGCCTGG
>CAZISL010000009.1:0-7427 GCA_964541975.1 uncultured Chromatiaceae bacterium
CCAGGCGAACCTCGCATTCGGTTTCGCGATCTGGCAGGCCACGCAGGTGTTCATCAACATCGGCGTCAACATGGGCATCCTGCCGACGAAGGGGCTGACGTTGCCGCTCGTCAGTTACGGCCGCAGCAGCCTGGTCGTGACGTTGATCGCCCTGGGTCTGCTGATGCGAATCGATTGTGAGAATCGCCAGTTCGCGCAGGCGGGCGGCAAGCGTGCGGCTCCACGCAAGCCGGCAGGTCGCAAGAAAGCCACGACGAAGAGGCGATCGCGATGAGCGCGCCGATCCTGATCATGGCAGGCGGCACCGGCGGGCATGTGTTCCCGGCATTGGCCGTGGCCAGAGAGTTGCGTCAGCACGACGAAGAGATCGTCTGGTTGGGCACGCGCCGCGGCATCGAGGCGGAACTGATTCCCGCCGAAAACATTCCGCTCGAGGTTACGCGCGTTGCGGGACTGCGTGGCAAGGGCCTGCTGACCTGGCTGCTCGCGCCGTTCAAATTGATGGTCGCGTTGTTCGATGCGATCGCCGTGGTGCGACGGCGTCGCCCGAAGGTCGTGCTCGGAATGGGCGGCTTCGCATCCGGGCCGGGCGGTCTCGCGGCATGGCTGCTGCGTAAGCCGCTGGTTATCCATGAACAGAACTCCGTTGCGGGGTTGACCAATCGTCTTCTGGCTGGTTTCGCCCGGGAAGTGCTCGAGGCCTTCCCGGGCAGCTTTTCTGCCGGTGTCAGAACACGACTGGTTGGCAACCCCGTACGCCCCGATATCGCCGCGCTGCCGGCGCCGGCCGAGCGACTCCGCGATCGCAGCGGTGCGCTGCGCATTCTCGTACTCGGCGGCAGTCTCGGCGCCAAGGCGCTGAATGAGACCGTGCCGCAGGCCATCGCACTGCTCGACGAGAATGCGCGTCCCGAGATCCTGCATCAGGCCGGCAAAGCGACGCTCGACGTCGCTCGTGCCGCTTATGCCGAGAGCGGCGTGGACGCGACGATCGAGCCGTTCATCGCCGATGTCGCCGCCGCCTATGCATGGGCCGATATTGCTATTTGCCGCGCCGGTGCGCTCACCGTCTCGGAACTCGCGGCGGCGGGTCTCGGCGCAATTCTCATTCCGTATCCGTCCGCCGTCGACGATCACCAGACGACCAACGCCCGTTACCTCGTCGATGCTGAAGCCGCGATCCTGATGCCCCAGTCGGAACTGACACCGGCGAAGATGGCCGGCGAGATTCGTCGCTGCATCGACGACCGGTCCGTGGTGCTGGCGCGCGCGCAGCGCGCAAGAGAACTTGCCAGGCCGGAGGCGACGCGCGAAGTCGCGGATCTGTGCCTCGCACTTGGGGAGGCCGCATGAAGGACCGGATGCGCAAGATCAACCGCATTCACTTCGTCGGTATCGGCGGCGTCGGCATGGGCGGCATCGCGGAGGTACTGCTGAACCTCGGCTATAGCGTGCAGGGATCGGATCTGAAGGACTCGCGCGTCACGAATCGCTTGCGCGGCCTCGGCGCAGAAATCTTTATCGGGCATCGTGCCGGCAATATCGGCGACGCGGATCTCGTTGTGGTATCGAGTGCGATCGATCCGGCGAATCCGGAGATCGCCGCGGCACGCGACCAGCGACTGCCGATCGTCAGGCGTGCAGAGATGCTGGCCGAACTGATGCGCTTTCGGTATGCCATCGCTGTTTCCGGAACGCATGGCAAGACGACCACGACGAGCCTCGTTGCCAGCGTGCTGGCCGAGGCGGGCGAAGATCCGACGTTTCTGATCGGTGGCCGGCTGAAGAGTGCCGATACGAACGGCCGCCTCGGCGACGGCCACTACCTCGTTGCGGAGGCGGACGAGAGCGACGCTTCTTTCATCCATCTGTTGCCGATGATGTCGGTCGTGACGAACATCGACAGCGATCACTTGTCGACCTACGGCGGCGACATCGAGTCGCTGCGCGAGAGTTTCCTGGAGTTTCTGCATAACCTGCCGTTCTATGGCGTGGCGGTCGTCTGCGTCGACGACCCCGGCGTTCGCGCGATCTTGCCGAACTGCAACCGTGCGGTCATGACCTACGGCGTCGAGCGTCCGGCCGACGTGCGGGCATTCGATATCGTCACCGACGGGCAGCGGAGCCGGTTCAAGGTCGACCGCGTCGGCGAAAAAGATCCGCTCGATGTGACCCTGAATTTACCGGGACACCACAACGTGTTGAACGCGCTTGCGGCGATCGGTGTCGCGCAGGAACTGGAATTGGACGACGCGGCGGTCGTGAAAGCCCTGGCCGAGTTTCAGGGTATCGACCGGCGCATGCAGATACTCGGTGAGTGTCGAATTAACGGCGGCGATGTCATGTTCGTCGACGACTATGGGCATCATCCCACGGAGATCGCGGCGACCCTGCAGGCGGTTCGTGCCGGCTGGCCTGACCGCCGGATCGTACTGGTTTTTCAACCGCACCGTTACACCCGGACGCAGGAATTGCTCGACGACTTCGCCGACGTTCTCGCGACTGCACAGCCCTTGTTCGTGACCGAAGTGTACGCCGCTGGCGAAGACGCGATCGCGGGCGCGGACGGCCGTGCGATCTGTCGTGCGATACGCGCGCGGGGGCAGGCCGAGCCGGTATTCGTCGCAGACCTCGACGAACTGCCGGAACGACTGGGCAGCGTCCTGCAGGACGGCGACCTGGTGCTGACGCTCGGCGCTGGCAACATCGGTGCCATCGCGGCGGGTTTGCCGGAGTCGCTCGAGAAACTCGTGACGCTGAGGGCGCGCCAATGAATGGCGTGCGGCACAACGAACCGATGTCGAAGCATACGTCGTGGCGGCTGGGCGGTCCGGTCGATAGGTATTTCAAACCCTCATCGCTGGATGAGCTGGCCGGTTTCCTGGCCGATCTCGATCGCGATGAACCGGTCTATTTCACGGGCCTCGGCAGCAATCTGCTCGTGCGGGACGGCGGTATCCGAGGCGTCGTGATCAATCCCATCAAGGCGTTGAACGACGTCGAACGCATCGAGCCGGCGGGCGTGCAGGCCGGCGCCGGGGTCGCCTGCACCATCCTCGCCAGGCGTTGTGCCGTTTGGGGTCTCGGTCCCTCCGACTTCTTCGCTGGGATTCCGGGCACCGTCGGCGGCGCGTTAAAGATGAATTCCGGCGCATTCGGCGGCGAGACCTGGGACAGTGTTACGGAAGTTGACACGATCGATCGTGACGCGACGGTTCGCACGCGACCGAAGTCGGATTTCGATATCTCCTATCGGCACGTCGAAGGCGTGCAGGACGAATGGTTCATCGCGGCGCGCTTCGAGTTCGAGCAGGGAGAGGAGCACACGCTGGAGCGAGTCAAGGCGCTGATGCAGGAGCGGCAGGAGAAGCAACCGCTGGGCCTGCCGAGCTGTGGTTCGGTGTTTCGCAACCCCCCGGGCGCGTTCGCGGCTCAACTGATCGAGTCAGCTGCGCTGAAAGGGCATCGCATCGGCGGCGCGATGGTCTCCGAGAAACATGCGAACTTCATTATCAATACGGGCGACGCGACGGCCGCGGACGTCGAGAGCCTGATCGACCATGTTCGCGACGTCGTCGCGGACCAGCACGGCATACGCCTCGATCTCGAGGTACACATCGTCGGTGAGCCGTCATGATGACGTCGCGTATTCAAATCGATGACCCCTCTGCATTCGGCAAGGTCGCCGTATTGCTGGGCGGCGACTCGGCGGAGCGTGAGATCTCGCTGATGTCAGGTCAGGCGGTACATCGGGCATTGCTCGAGCGCGGCGTGGACGCTCACGCGGTCGACTCTGCCGCCAACCTGATCGCCACACTGGAACAAGAGGGTTTCGACCGCGCGTGGAATGCGTTGCACGGTCGTGGCGGTGAAGACGGCAAGATCCAGGGACTGCTCGAGTTCATGGGCATCCCGTATACCGGCAGCGGCGTCAAGGGTTCCGCGATCGGCATGGACAAATTGCGGACGAAGCAGCTGCTGACGGGTGCCGGTCTCGCGACGCCCGACTACCGGGTCGTGCGCGGGCCGCAGGACTTCGACGCCACGCTCGACGCCCTCGGATTGCCGTTGATGGTCAAGCCATCCGAGGAAGGTTCCAGCATTGGCCTGACGCGCGTCGAGCGGGCGGGCGACCTGGCCGCCGCCTTCGTAAGCGCCGCACAGTTTCATTGCGAGGTCTTCGCAGAGCGTTGGGTGCACGGCCGCGAATACACGGCCGCCGTGTTGCAGGGCGAGGCGCTGCCGCTCGTGCGCATCGATGCCGCTAATACCTTCTATGACTACCAGGCCAAATACTTTAGTGACGAAACCGGCTATGTCTGCCCGAGCGGCCTGAGCGATCAACAGGAGCGCGACTTCGGCGCGCAGGCGCTGGCTGCATTTGCCGCAATAGGCGCCGACGGATGGGGGCGCGTCGATTTCATGCTCGACGATTCGGGCATCCCGCTCTGGCTCGAGGTCAACACCGTCCCGGGTATGACGAGTCACAGCCTCGTGCCAATGGCCGCCGCGGGCACCGGAATCGATTTCCCCGAGCTCGTGTGGCGCATCCTCGAGACGAGCATGACGCCGGCCGTAACGAGCGATTCAGGGGAGAGTCGCTGATGGCTGGTCGGAACAAGCGTGTGACCAAGCGCAATCGGAAGCGTATCGATATTGAAATGCCGTCCTGGCTCAAACCGGACTTCGGCGCCGTGAACTGGGCTCGTGTTGCCACGGCCGGCGCGGTCGCCTCGCTGGCATTCTGCGGCTATGCGGCGGCGCTATGGGTCATGGATCGGCCGATCGATTCTGTCGTGATCAACGGCGCTTTCGAGCGCGTGTCGGCGGTCGAGGTCGAGAAAGCATTGTCCATGCACGTCACGACAGGATTTTTGAGTGCCGACTTGCGCACGATGCGCGCCGAGTTGCTCGAGATTCCATGGGTCGAGAATGCCAACGTCCGACGACGCTGGCCGGGTTCGATCGAAGTTCGCATCAGCGAAGAGCGCCCGACGGCATGCTGGGGAAGGGCGGGCTTGTTGAACATGCGCGGAGAGTTATTCGTCGACGAGGTGCAGCACGTGCCGGCCGAGCTGCCGCGTCTCGAAGGGCCTGCGGGCTCCGAGAAACGCGTATCGAAAATGTTCTTCTCTATCGAAGAGAGGCTCGAGCAGCGCGGGATGGCGGCGATCTCGTTGCGCCTGGACCAGCGTGGCGCGTGGGAAGTGCAGTTGTCGAGCGGCATCAGGGTGCGGCTCGGCGCGAGTTTTGTCGAACACCGACTCGATCGGTTCTTCGAGGCGCTGGACAAGGTTATCGCGGCTCAGGTGGAGCAGGTGGATTACGTAGACATGCGCTATACGAACGGTTTCGCGATCGGCTGGAAGGATCAGAAACCCATGCGGGCCCGGTTCACGGAGGATGGGGAGCCCAATGTCTAGGAAAGGTGAAAAGGGTTTGATCGTTGGGCTCGACATCGGCACGTCGAAAGTCGTTGCGATCGTCGGCGAGTTGCAGGACGACGGCGACCTCGAGGTCATCGGATTCGGTATTCACCCATCGCGGGGACTGAAGAAGGGTGTCGTCGTCAACATTGAGTCGACCGTCAATTCGATCCAGCGCGCCGTAGAGGATGCGGAACTGATGGCAGGCTGCGAAATCAACGCGGTATATACCGGTATCGCCGGCAGCCACATTCGGAGCCTGAACTCGCACGGCATCGTCGCGATACGCGATCGCGAGGTCAACAAGACGGACGTCGATCGCGTCATCGACGCGGCGCGCGCCGTGGCGATTCCGGCGGATCAGAAGATTCTGCATGTGTTGCCGCAGGAGTTTGTTATCGACGGC
Organism: uncultured Chromatiaceae bacterium; assembly: GCA_964541975.1. GTDB lineage: Bacteria > Pseudomonadota > Gammaproteobacteria > Steroidobacterales > SMWD01. The sequence goes on from CAZISL010000009.1 coordinate 5,833, forward strand.
CAGGAAGGCATTCGGGAGCCGATCGGGATGTCCGGCGTACGGCTCGAGGCGCGGGTTCACATGGTCACGGGGGCCGCGAGCGCGGCACAGAACATCGTCAAGTGCGTGCAGCGTTGCGGACTCGTGGTGGAAGACGTCGTCCTCGAACAGCTCGCATCCAGCTACTCGGTGCTGACGGATGACGAGATGGAACTCGGCATCTGTCTCGTCGATATCGGCGGCGGTACGACTGATATCGCCGTGTTTAATGGCGGCGCGATCAAGCATACAGCCGTGATTCCGATCGCCGGCGACCAGGTGACCAACGATATCGCGATATCGATGCGCACGCCGACGCAATACGCGGAGGAAATCAAGATCAAGTACGCCTGCGCTCTGTCGCAGCTTGCGAACCTCGACGAGACGATCGAGGTGCCGAGCGTCGGCGACCGACCGCCCCGGCGCCTCGCGAGGCAGACGCTGGCCGAGGTCGTCGAGCCGCGCTACGAAGAATTGTTCAGCCTGATACGCGACGAACTCCGCCGCAGCGGCTTCGAGGACATGGTCGCGGCCGGCATCGTGTTGACCGGCGGCAGCTCGAAGATGGAAGGCGCGGTCGAGCTGGCAGAAGAAGTGTTCCACATGCCGGTTCGCTTGGGCGTGCCGCAGCATGTCCGCGGTTTAGGTGATGTTGTGCGTAATCCGATCCACGCCACCGGGGTCGGCCTGTTGCTCTATGCACGTAATCGGGCTGAGTCGCCATTCGGCGATCACCCGGTCGGTGGGGGGTTGAAAGAAGTTTGGGAACGAATGAAGGCCTGGTTTCAAGGCAATTTTTAATGTTGTTGACGTGAGGAGAAATGTCGATGTTTGAGCTAATGGATGGGTACAGCCAAAACGCTGTCATTAAGGTACTGGGAGTCGGTGGTGGCGGCGGTAACGCCGTCAAGCACATGGTGACGTGTGGCATCGAAGGCGTGGATTTCATCTGCGCGAATACCGATTCGCAGGCGCTGCAGAGCGCGAATGTGCGCACGGCTTTGCAGATCGGCTGCAATATCACGAAGGGACTGGGCGCAGGCGCGGATCCAGAGGTCGGTCGACAAGCGGCGATGGAAGACCGCGACCGGATTCTCGAGGTCATCGAAGGCGCTGACATGCTGTTCATAACGGCGGGTCTCGGCGGTGGTACCGGCACCGGTGCGGCACCGGTCGTGGCGCAGGTCGCGCGCGAACTCGGCATCCTGACCGTCGCCGTCGTGACCAAGCCGTTCACGATGGAAGGCGGCAAGCGGCTGTCCGTCGCGGATCAGGGCATCGCCGAACTCGGCAAGTATGTGGATTCGCTGATCACCATTCCGAACGAGAAGCTGCTGTCGGTGCTCGGGCCGGAGACCACGCTGCTCGACGCGTTCAAGTCCGCGAACGAAGTGCTGCAGGGCGCCGTTCAGGGTATCGCAGAACTGATCACGCGACCCGGCCTGATCAACGTCGACTTTGCCGACGTACGCACGGTCATGGGCGAGATGGGTATGGCGATGATGGGTTCCGGCTCAGCGGCTGGCGAGGATCGTTCCCGCGAGGCGGCCGAGGCGGCGATCTCGAGCCCTCTGCTC
>CAZISL010000010.1:0-10991 GCA_964541975.1 uncultured Chromatiaceae bacterium
GGTCACCGGAGACGACTATGCCAGGACCCTCGTGCCTGCCGTGGAACGCAAGCTCGCCCATCACGACAAGGTCCGCTTCCTGTACCAGATTGGCCCGGACTTCAAGCGATTTACCACGACGGCCCTGTGGGAAGACGCGAAGATCGGCCTGCATCACCTGGACGGGTTCGAACGCATCGCTGTGGTAACCGACGTCGCATGGATCAGGAAACTCGTCGAGGGCATCGGCGGATCGATTCCGGGCAAGATACGCACGTTTCCACTGAACGACATAGAAGCCGCGCGGACGTGGATTCAGGAAACATGATCAACCGCGTTACGCTGCTGGCCCTCCTGACGCTGCTGTGCGGCTGCGTCGACCCCGAGAAGGACTGGGAGCTGGCCTCGCGCGATGACTCGCCGGAGACGTATCTGGAGTTTCTGGCCAAGTATCCGGATACGCCGCAGGCCGACGAGGCACGCGAACGGATTCAGGAACTGAAGGTCATTCGCGCATGGGAACGCGCCGACTACAAGGATTCCGAGGAAACGTATTTCGACTTCATCAAGAAGTATCCGGACAGTGAATTCGCGGCGAACGCCAAAGTGCGGGTTGACGAGATCGAGCGGGGCCGGCAGTGGGAATTTGCCCAGGAAGCCGGGACGACCGAAGCATTGTCCGCGTTCGTTGCGACCTATCCCAAAGCACCGCAGCGCGAGGAAGCCGACGAGATGCTCGAAGAACTCAGGCTCGTCGAACTCGCCGCGCTAGAGGCCGCCACGCCGAAAGAACGCCCGGGTGACTTCCGGCTGCAGCTGGCCGCCTTCCGCACGCCGGCCGCCGCGGAACAGGAGCTGCGCCGACTCGTGAACCTGTTCCCGACGGAGCTGCTGGGTCCGGTCCTGATCGAAACGCCGGCGGACCGCGACAACGGCGGCAGCCTGTTCCTGCTGAAGACCGTGCCGATGAGCGCCGATGAGGCGCGTGAGGCCTGCGAACTGCTGAAGCGTCGCAAGCAGCAGTGCCTGATCATCAACCGGTAGAATTCCGATAATCGGGGTCAGAGTCGTTTTTTGTTGTTTGCCCGACTTCGGCAACCGAGTCGCGAAAAACGACTCTGACCCCAATTAATTTAATTTCCCCGGAACTTCTCTACGGGCCGGTGTTGGTAGCGGCAGGTTCGGGCTCTTGCCAGCCGCCACCCAGCGCTTTGTACAGGTCCACGAACCCGGTCAGCTGCTGGCGGCGGATTGCCGACTCGGCCAGTTGGGCGTTGAATAAGGAGCGTTCGACCTCCAGGACCTCGAGGTAATTCGTCACGCCGCCGTCGTACCGCGCGCGCGACAGAGTTGACGCACTGCGCGCCGCGTCCACCTGCGCCTTGCGAGCGAGTGCCTCGGCGCGTGCGGTGCGAATCTCGGCCAGCGCGTCTTCCACTTCCTGGAAGGCGCGCAGGATCGTCAGTTCATACTGGTTCAGCAACTGCTCGGTCCGGGCCCGCTCGACCTCGACGCGCCTGGCGTTCTGGCCGGCGGCGAACAGCGGCGCGAACAGGTTGCCGGTGATATCCCAGATCTTCGAATCGCCATCCAGAAGATCTGACAGATCCGTGCTCGCGGCGCCCAGGGTGCCGGTCAGGCTCAGCGACGGTAGCCGCAGCGCCTGCGCGACGCCGATCCTTGCGGTCTGCGCCGCGAGCTGTTGTTCGGCCTGACGGACGTCCGGGCGTCGCTCCAGCAGCTCGGATGGGAGTCCGGCCGGCACGACCGGCTCGCGCAGTTGCATGCCCGTTCGATTCCGCAGGATCGGGCCGGGGTTGCTGCCGATCAGCACGTTCAACTGATTTTCGACCTGGATCACGTCGCGCTCCAGCGAATGCATCTGCGCCGCCGCGACCGCCTCCTGGATCTGCGCCTGGTTGACATCCAGCAACGGCACGATGCCCTTGTCGAAGCGCGCCTCGATGATCCTGGTCGATTCCTTGCGCGCATCCAGCGTGCGCCTCGCGATTTCGTACCGATTGTCGAGATCGGCGAGCAACAGGTATGCGGCTGCGACGTCCGCGATCAGCGTGATCATGACGGAGCGCCGCGCTTCTTCGGTGGCCAGCAGCTCGCCGCGCGCCGCCTCGGACGAGCGCCGCAGTTTGCCGAACAGGTCGACTTCCCACGCCACGCGTCCCGCCAGCACGTAGTTCTCGGTGATGCCGATATTGGCGCCGGGAATCAGCTGACCGATGTTGTCGCCCCGCGTCGCGCCGAATTGCGCGTCGACCTGCGGATAGAGATCCGCGCGAACGAAGCCGTACCGCGCGCGCGCTTCCTCGATGCGCGCGATCGCGATCGCCAGCTCCTTGTTGTTCTCGAGCGCGAGTTCGATCAGCTCGCGCATCTGCGGGTCGCTGTAGATCTCCCACCAGTCCAGGTCGGCGATCGAGTCGCCGGGCTCCGTCACCTGTTCGTAACCGTCCGGCGTGTCGATGTCCGGCCGCTGGTAGTCCGGCCCGACCATGCAACCGGCCAGGACGAGCGCCAGCAGGACCGATAGACGACGAGACATCACGGCGAACCGGTCTCCGACTCGGTGGCCGGCGCCTTGCCGCGCCCGGTGAGCTTCTCGATCAACACGAACATGGCGGGCACCAGGAATACGCCGAGCACGGTCGCGGCCAGCATCCCGGAAAATACCGTCATGCCCATGACCTTACGCGCCTCCGCGCCGGCGCCGCTGGCGATCAGCAGCGGGATGACGCCGAGGATGAACGAGAACGCGGTCATCAGGATCGGCCGGAAGCGGTCACGGGCGGCCGACAGGGCCGCGTCGACCGGGGTCATGCCCTCTTCGGTCTTATTCTTGGCAAACTCGACGATCAGGATCGCATTCTTCGCGGCCATGCCGATCAGCATGACGAGCCCGATCTGCGCGAAGACATTGTTCTCGTAACCTTCGAGGAAGAGGCCCGACACCCACAGGCCGAGCATCGCGCCGAAGATCGCGATCGGCGTGCCCAGCAGCACGCTGAACGGCGTCGACCAGCTCTCGTACTGCGCGGCGAGCGTCAGGAAAACGAAAACCAGCGCGAATACGAACACGATGCCGCCGGTGCCGGCGGCCGCGCGCTCCTGATAACTCATCGCGTTCCACGCGTAACCCATGTCTCGCGGCAAGGTCTCCGTGGCAACCTCTTCCAGCGCTTCGAGCGCCTGGGTCGAGCTGTAGCCGGGCGCCGGCCCGCCGGTGATCTCCGCGGATCGAAACAGGTTGAACCGGTTCGTGTACTGCGGACCCTGCGTCGCCGACACCGACACCAGCGTACTGAGCGGCACCATCTGGTCGGCCTTGCCGCGCACATAGAAGAAGCGCACGTTCCTCGCCTTCTCGCGATATTCGGGCTCCGCCTGCACGTAGACCTTGAACAGCCGACCAAAGCGGTTGAAGTCGTTGACGTAGGAACCGCCGAGGAATGCACCGAGCGTGGTGTTGACGTCGGCGGGCGATACGCCGAGTTTCAGGACCTTGCTCTGATCGATGTCCGCGAAGATCTGTGGCACGTCCGCCCGGAAGGTCGTGATCATGCCGCCGATCTCCGGTCTCTCGCTCGCGCGCTCGATGAACTGGGCCGTCTGCTCCCCGAGGTAACTCGGCGTATTGCCGCCGCGATCCTGCAGCATCATGCTGAATCCCGAACCGGTGCCGAGGCCGGGAATGGCCGGCGGACCGAACGCGAAGGCGACGGCTTCAGGTACGCCGAGCAGGAACCTGCGATTGAGTCCTTCAATGATCGCGTTCACGTGGAGGTCGGCCGAAGAACGCTCCTCCCAGGGTTTCAGCGACACGAATATGAAGGAGTTGTTCGGCGAATAGGACCCGGTCAGCAGGCTATATCCGGCGATGGTCGTGACATAGTCGATCCCCTCCGTTTCGGCGAGGATCGCTTCGACCCGCGAACTGACCTGGTCGGCACGCTGCAGTGAGGCGGCATCGGGCAGTTGCAGGTTTATCAGGAAGTATCCCTGATCCTCCTCGGGGACGAATCCGCCGGGGACGAGGGCGAAAAGACCGCCCATGACGACGGTCAGCACGAGCAACGAACCAACGCTGATCGCAATACGTTTGGTGAAGACACCGGCCATTCCGACGTAGCTCGTTGTCACACGGGCGAACACGTCGTTGAAACGATCATAAAAAGGCTGCAGCCTGCTTTTCTTCTGCTCTCCCGGCGGACGCAGCAGCATCGCGCTGAGTGCCGGACTCAGCGTCAGGGCGTTGATCGAGGAGATCGCCACCGAGATTGCGATCGTGATGGCGAACTGCTGGTACAAACGCCCGGTAATTCCGCCCATCGCCGCGACCGGCACGAACACCGCGATCAGCGACAGCGACGTGGCGACGATCGGCCCGGACACTTCGCGCATCGCCTCGATCGTCGCCTCCTTGGGCGCCATGCCTTGTTCCATCTTCGCGGTGACGGCCTCGACGACCACGATTGCGTCGTCGACGACGATGCCGATCGCGAGCACGAGTCCGAGCAGGGACAGCGTGTTGATCGAAAAGCCGAGCAATGGAAACACCATGAAGGTCCCGATCAGCGACACGGGCACCGCCAGTGCCGGGATCAGCGTCGCGCGCACATTCTGCAAGAAGATGAACACGACCAGGATCACGAGACCCACGGCCTGGTACAGCGTCGTAACGACCTCGTCGATGCCCGCCTCGATCGCCAGCGTCGTGTCGAGCGAGACCGTGTATTCGACATCGTCGGGGAAGTCCTCCGCCATCTCCGCCATGGCGGCTCTGACCTGCCTGGCGACCTCGATTCCGTTGGCGCCCGGCAGTTGGAAGATCGAGATGACCGCGCCGGGCCGTCCGTCGAGACGCGTGACCGCGCTGTAGGTCTGGGTGCCGAGTTCGACGCGCGCGACGTCCTTGACACGCACCTGCGAACCGTCCGGATTGGACCGCACGATGACGTTGCCGAACTCTTCAGCGGTGGTCAACCGGCCCCGGGTCCGGACCGTGTAGGTGAACTGCGTCTCCGGCGGCGATGGCGGCCCGCCGATCTGACCGGCCGGCACGATGACGTTCTGTTCCTGGATCGCGCGTGTAATGTCCGGAACGGTGAGCCCGAGCTTGGCCAGCTGATCCGGCTTGACCCAGACCCGCATCGCGTATTCGCTGCCGCCAAACAGGATGGCCTGGCCGATGCCGCGGATACGGGCGATCCGATCGAGCACGTTGATCGTCAGGTAGTTGCCGAGAAAATCCTGGTCGTACGTGCCATTCGGTGAATACGCCGTCACCAGCATCAGCGGGAATGCCAGCTTCTTCTTAACGGTGATCCCCAGCCGTTTGACCTCCTCCGGGATACTCGCCTGCGCCTCCGAGACCCGGTTCTGCGTCAGCACGTTCGACATGTCGAGATCCGATCCGACCTCGAATGCGACCGTCAGGGTCATCTTGCCATCGTTGGAATTGACGGACTTCATATAGATCATGTTCTCGACGCCGTTGACCTTCTGCTCCAGCGGTGTCGCAACGGATTGCTCGACGACCTCGGAATTCGCACCGGTGTAGGTTGCCTCGACGGATACCTCGGGCGGCGTGATGTCGGGATACTGCGCGATCGGCAGGGACCCCATCGCCACCAGGCCAACGATGACGATGACGATCGCGATGACCATTGCGACGATCGGCCTGCGTACAAAAAATTCCGCCATGGGTTAGTTCCGGAATCAGGCCTCGAACTGTGGCTCGGGCGTGGGGGACGCCGCTTCTGTCGGTTCGACGACCATGCCCGGTCGGGCTCTCTGCAGTCCTTCGACGACGACGCGTTCGCCGCCGTCGAGGCCCGACTCGATCACAAAATCGGTGCCTTTCGGCGGACCCAACACGATCTCGCGAACCTCCAGCTTGTTCTCGGCGGCGACGACGTAGACCCGATATCGCCCCTGCAATTCGACGATCGCCCTCTTCGGCACCACGACGACGTCTTCGAGGGTCTCGTACGGGGCGCGAATCCGCGCGAACTGGCCCGGCAAGACGACGCCTTCCGGGTTCGGAAACAGCGCCTCTACCGAGTAGGTGCCGGTTTCCGGGTCTATCGACTGCGCCTGCGCGACGGCCGTGCCCTTGTGCGAATGCTCGGATCCGTCCGCGAGCAGCAGGATCAAGTCCTGGCCGCTGCCTTCCTTGCGCATCCGTTCCATTTCCGCGCCCGTCTCCTCGGCAAAGGTTCGCGCGAGGATGAGGTACTCACTCTCGGATATGGAGAACCGCACCCGGATCGGGTCGATGTCCGACAGCGTGTTCAGCACCACCGGGTTCGGCGAGCGGCCGACGAACTCGCCGGGCTTCGCTTTCGACAGGCCGATCAGCCCGTTGATCGGCGCGATGATGCGCGTGTAACTGAGTTCGATCTCGGCGAGGTCCACGGCCGCATTCGCGGCCTGCACGCCGGCCCGCGCGGCGGCTTCCTGCGCGACCGCCCCGTCGAGATCCTGCTCACTGACGGCCTTCATTTCGGCGAGCGGGCGGATCCGCCGCAGATCGGCATCCGCCTTGGCGAGCACCGTTTCGGCCGCCGCTAACAGGCTCTTTGCCTCGACGAGTTTGGCCTGGAACGGCTGCGGATCGATCGTGTACAGCAGATCGCCTTTATCGACAAACCGGCCTTCGCGGAAGTCCATGCTATCGAGGAAGCCTTCGACGCGCGCCCGAATCGGGACATCCTGGGAACCCAGCGTGGCGCCGACCAGATCGACCGAAAGTGGCACGTCCTGCCGCGCGACCGTCACGGTCTGGACCGGCAATGGCGGCGCCTGCGCCGTCTCTTCGCCGCCGCCGCCGCAACCCGCCAGCACGGCCGCGGCCAGAAACGCCGACAAAACATGTACTTGCCGCACACGGCACGAGCGTGAACTGATCATTCCCGGGTGTCTCCTTCCGCGACGCGCTATTCGTTATTTTGCGTTCAGCCTGTCGGCCGGGTCGCGTCACTCGCGATGATATCGCATGGCACCGCGCGAATGTGGTTTCATATGTCTTTGATGATTGACGGGTGAACGGGGGAATTTCGATGCGCTCGATGCAAGTTCTGAAGACGATGGCGATGGCCATGGCGATGGCGATCGTCATCCTGACCGCGACCGGCCTGATGGCGGCGGAACATCATGCGCAGCACGGCGATCATGGCCACCAGATGACGCCCGAGCAGATGAAGGAACTCAGGGCGAAGATCCCGCTGTATGACGCCTACACCGACGAGCAAATCATGGCCGGCATGTCGCGCATGAAGAACCTGTGGGGCTGGATGGGCGACGGCACGCGCAGCGGCGGGACCGGCGTCCTCGGACTGGCGCACGGCTTCAAGGAACCCGGCAATACCCAGTTTCGGGAGGCGTACACGGGCGTCGGCGAAACCCATCCGTCGACCTACGCGGTCGGCATGGCGATGATGACGTCAGAGCACATCCAGTCGGCGCTCGACGCACTGGAGGACGCCGGCGCGGACACCATCGTCGTCATTCCGACGACGACCGCAGACCATTCCACGCTGACACGCCAGTGGGATTACATCTTCGGGAAACGCGACGACTCCGCGTACCTGGACGTGCCGCGCGTCGAGACGGACGCGCAGTTGGTCTGGACGCCGACGCCGACTCAGCACCCGATCGTCGCCGAGATCATGCTCAACTATGCGCAGGAATTGAGTACCGATCCGGCGAACGAGGTCGTCATCATTCTCGGCCACGGCCCACAGAGCAAGGAAGACAACGACAAGGAACTGGCGATCCTGTCGCGGCATGCGGCCTTCATCAAACAGGAAGGCGGCTTCGCCGACGTGATCTTCGGCAACGTGCAGGACGATGCGCCGACCGAAGTCCGCGCACAGAACGTCGCGACTCTGCGCGCGCAGGCACAGGCAGCGATCGATAGCGGCCACCGGGTCATCGCCGTGCACACGTCGCTGACCCAGAGCGGCGTCGTCAAACGGCTCGACCGGGACATCAACGACCTGGCGGCGTTCAATAACAAGGGCCTGATGCAGCACCCGCGCTTCGCCGACTGGATCGATGAGGTCGTGACCAGCAGCGTCGCCGACTGAGTGATCGCGACCGCTGAGCCGGCCGCTCGACGTCAGGGCGTCGGCGGTCCCGCGGGCCAGTCCAGATCGAACGGGAACGGCCGCTCCTCGGTGTTGAACGTCAGGTAGCGCACGACCTGGTAGATGAACGTCGCCAGCGATTGACCGAAATTCAGCAGGGGTGCGTTTCTGTCGCCCGTCAGCAGCACCCAGAAAAACTGCACGACGACGACCGCGGCGGTGACGATGCGGGCGATGCCCCCGACGAACACGAATACGATCATGAAAAACAGGCGCAGCCAGGTAGAGCGTTCCTTCACGTGCGTTTTTATCGCATCGTCGTCGTCGCCGCCGCCGTTCTGTGTCGCTGCGGAATCCGTATCTTGCTGGTTCTCATTCATTGTTGTTCCCTCGCCGCTACGGGATTGATGGTGACGATGATACTCCCGCGCGCGAGCCGCGAGAACAAATCAGAGCAATAACCAGCCCTGAAATGCCAGTACCGCGATACAGATCGCGAACCCGGCCAGCGGCAGTGCGCGCGGATAGCGAGGCCCATCGCCGGCTGGATCCGGGTCGCGACCCTTCACCCGCCATAGCGCCAGGTTCACGCCGGCGAAGATCAGCAGGATGATCGCGCTGGTCGCCTTGGCGAGCGTCGTCAGCGGGAAGAACAGCGCCAGGATCGCGACGAACGCGCCCATCAGGATCGTCGCCCGTATCGGCGTGCGCGTCGCTGGGTTGACGATTGCCAGCCATGGGGGCGCCTGCCCGCGCGTCGCCATGCCGTAGGCGACGCGCGATGCCATGATGACCTGTACCAGCGCGCCGTTGATTCCGGTCAACAGGCTGACGACCCAGACGCCCGTCGTGGACATCCATCCCGATGCTCTGGCCAGCTCGGCGACCGGTGTTGCGCTGCCGGCCAGCGTCTCGGCCGGTATCGCCAGAACCGCGACCACGATGACGGCGACGTAAAGAAATGTGGTCAACACAATGCTTGCGATTACGGCAATCGGCATCGTCCGGCGTACGTCCTTGACCTCCTCGGCCATATTGACCATGTCCTCGAACCCGATGAATGCATAGAACGACAGGAACGCCGCCGCGAAAACGCCGACCCAGCCGCCCGTCGCTACCGAAGGCCAGAATTCGGGCAGACGCGCCGGCAGATCCGCCAGCGCGCCCGCGTTGATGCCGAATACGTAGACGAGCGCGCCGACCTCGACCACCGTGATCGCCGTGACGACGGCAACCGATTCGCCAACGCCCCACGCAGCGATCGCGGTCATCGCCGCGGCGAACAGCAGGATGCCCAAGACATCGTTCAGGGGTACCGCGGCACGAAGAAATCCGACGACCGCCACGGTCATCGTCGCGGCCGACACCACGCCGGTCAGGATGACCAGCCACCCCGTCAGCGTCGATAAAGGAATATTGCCAAAGCCCTCGCGCACGTACTGGGCGGCACCGGCACTGACGGGAAAACGCGACGACAACTCGGCAAACGAACACGCGCTGACGGCGGCGAGCAAGCCCGTCAGCACGAACGCCAGCGGCGCAGCCATGCCAGCCTCGCCGACGACCTTGCCCATCAGCGCGTAGAAGCCCGCACCAACCATCGTGCCGACACCGTAGAGGATCAGGAACGGCAGGGTGACCGAGCGCTTGAGTTCGGGAGCTGACACACCGACACTCTACCCCACCTCGAGCTCAGAGAAATAGATGAACAACATACCGATCGTCGCTCGCTTCGTACTTACGATCCTGTTCATGACGTTACTCGTCGGCGTCTCGATCGTGCCCGGTCGCGCGCAGCCCGGTGATTCGGTTTTCGTGTTCATCGTCGCGAATACACCGACCGCCATACAAAAACTGCTGCATCTGGCGTTGTATGCAATGCTGACGCTGATGTGGGTCTGGACGCTGGAAGCGATGCAATCGCGGCCCGCCCGGCTGCTGATCGCGGCATTGATAGCGGTCATCTTGGGGGCCTCGATGGAGTGGTATCAGACGCGGGTGCCGGGACGTTTCGGCACGATTGTCGACGTTGCTCTGAACGCGGCGGGCGCCGCGTTGGGCCTGATTGCGGCGATTGTCCTGCTGTAAGGCTGGCGACTTGTCCCGCGCGGCTTCTGCGGCCAGCCGTCAGAAGAAATAGTACCGTCGAATGCGATTGCGTACCTGGGCGGGGGAGACTCGCAGGCCTTCGGCCAGGTAAAGTTTCAGGCCGTCCTCGCGCGACATGCAGTAACGACACTCCAGCGCGGCCAACTCCTCGACCGTCGTGTAAAGATCTTCGATATCGCCGAGCTCGAAACCTACAAACAAGACCCGGCCGAGATCGGCTTCGCGGTTCCAGAGGTCGTAGCTCATGTGACCGCTGTAGGCCTCAGGTAACGCATCGGTATCATCGAGTTGATTCAAAGCACCGGCCTGACCGTAATACGCCGCGACCAGCGTCGTGTTTTCGCGCTCTTTCTCGCTGAAACCTGCATATACGTCCGAGGTCAGACGCACGAGCTCCGGCCAGCCATGCATTTCGGCGAAATGCGGGAACAGCGGTTCCAATTCGGCGGGCTCGTTGCCGGGAAAACCCTGCTGACCGTCCCGGATGAAGTCCGCGATTTGCTGAACGCGTTCGATCGGCAGGACCGGCGCCGCCGTCGGGACTGATGTAAATCCGGACAGCAGCGTGACGAACAGCAGTCCACGCATAATCGGCCGGGCCGCCAGGAGGCGTTCCCAGAACAATGCACCCGCCACGATGAACACGATGAACACCGGCACCGCGAAGTAGAACTTCACACCCGCGAGCACGAACAGCGCGATGCACAGCAAGGCGACGGTCCCGAGCAGTCGCAACCGGCGATCGACCGCGACAAGCGCCGCCACGATGCCGAGCATCCAGACGAGCGCGAAAATCGG
>CAZISL010000011.1:0-8675 GCA_964541975.1 uncultured Chromatiaceae bacterium
CGCTGTGCTTCTGTGTCAGGTAGCGAAATTCGCCGCCCAGCTGCACGCCGCGCTTGGTCATCAGGCGTGGGGTCAGCGTCGCGTCGAACTGCGGCGCGATGTTCCAGTAGTACGGCACTTCGATGTCGATGCCGCGCGTGCTGTTGGTGCCGAAATCCGGTATCAGCCATCCGGACTTGCGCTCGTTCGATGCCGGGTATGACAGGTACGGGAACCACAGAATCGGGACACGCTTGAACGTGAGCTTGGCATTGCGGGCCGTGCCGACGCCTGTTTCCTGATCGATGGTGATCTTGCTGGCGCTCAGCACCCAGTCATTCTTGCCTTCGGGACACGACGTGTAGTTGACGCCCTCCAACAGCAGTTTGCCTTCCTGCTCGACCTTGATGAAGTCGCCCGACCCGCGCGCCGGGACCGACCAGAGCGTGAAGTCGGCGTCGTCGAAAGTAACTTCAGACTTGTTGGCATCATACGTCGCTCCGCTGGCGCGCACCTGCGTGCTGGCATCGCGAAACTCGACGGAGCCATCCACGGAAAAGACATTGGCTTCGCGGTCGAAGCTCGCGCCGTCGGCCGACAGCATCTTGTCCCCGCTGATTAGCGTGATGTTATCGCTGAAGCTGGCATCACCGCCGATTCGGTACTCGACGCGCCCGCCGCGAATCTCGATCTCGCCCGCGGGTACCTCGTCGACCGGTGGTGGTGGCGCGGACACGACGCAACTCGCCCAACCGGCCTGCGCGCCGGGCTTCGGCGCCCAGCCGTTCGGGCTGAAAACATTCGGGTCATTCGGCGGTAAGGATTCGACGAACTCGTCCGCCGGTGACGAAGATGCCGATCCCTGACCCCATGCGGTCGACAGGCAGAACAACAGGGCCGGGAGAAATAGGCGCAACAATGTTTCAAATCACGCGGACGGTTACAACGCGGCGATTATATCGGAGGCACTGGCGCGTCGTTCGGCAAATTCGACAACGAATAACTCGCGGATCAATCGCTTCGTTGCGAAAGTTCATTACACTTGTCTCATGAAAGCCATGATTCTCGCGGCCGGTCGCGGCGAGCGAATGCGACCGCTGACCGACTCGACGCCCAAGCCGCTGCTCGAGGTCGGCGGGCGCGCCCTGATCGAACACCATATCGACGCGCTGGCGGCCGCGGGCGTCGAAGAGATCGTCATCAACCTGTCCTGGCACGGCGAGCAAATCATGGATTTTCTCGGCGATGGCTCTAAATATGGGTTAAAAATATCATATAGCGATGAGGGGCCGGTCGCGCTGGAGACCGGCGGTGGCATCCACCGCGCGCTACCGATGTTAGGCGACGAACCTTTCTGGCTCGTGAACGGCGACGTTTATTGCGATTTTTCCTACCCGGAGCGGGGCCTGGCACCGCAGTCGCTCGGCCACCTGCTGCTGGTGCCGAACCCTGATCACAACACGCGGGGAGACTTCGCGCTCGATGACGGGATCGTGTTGCGGAAGGGTGATCCCGAGGGCGACCCCGAGTGCGATCCGATGTGGACTTACTCCGGGATCTCGTTGCTGCGCCCGCGACTGTTTGCGTCGTGCGCACCGGGCAAGTTCCCGCTCGCGCCGTTGCTGATCGACGCGATGGATCGTCGTCGCATCAGTGGCGAAGTCTATCGCGGTCGATGGGTGGACGTCGGCACGCCTGAACGCCTGAGACTGCTGGATGCGGAACTGACGTAGGGCGCATGACGTGTCTCGGCGTCACGAAACCGATCTAGCCGGTCGGGTCGTTCCCGGGCACGTGGTCAAAGAATTCGACCAGGCCGGTTTCGAGGGAATACTCGGCGCCGACGATCTCCAGGCCGTCGGTTTCCAATAGCCGTTCGAGAATCGCCGAGCCGTGCCGCAGGTGATCCACCGACGCGTGGATATTCGCCCGTACTGCATGACGCGTCAGCGCGTCGCGATCGTCGAGCGCTTCGCTCGTCGTCAGTTCCTCGACCGCGGGCCTGATTCGGTCGACGATCGAACGCAGGTTCGGGGAGCGATGTTCGGTGTCCCGCGCCAGTTCATCCAGGGTGGCCGTCACCGCGCCGCAGTTCGAATGACCCAGCACCACGACCAGCCGGGCGCCGGTTTGCGCCGCCGCATATTCGACGCTGCCGATCTGCGACGGCGCGACAATATTCCCGGCGACGCGGATGACGAACAGGTCGCCGATCCCCTGGTCGAACACCATCTCGGCCGGCACGCGTGCATCGGAGCAGCCCAGGATGATCGCGATCGGTTGCTGCCGTTCCACCACGGCGTCGCGTTGCGATTGGTTGGTGATTGCGCTTGGGCTGCTGCTGTCGCTCGCGAATCGCAGGTTGCCTTCTTTCAGACATGCGAGTGCTTCGAGTGCTGAGATCATGGGAGTGTCGTCTCTCTAATTGCCAAACCGCGCCGCGGCGATCTTAGGATCGAAAAATAGCACACCACCGGCGTGCCGGTGTCGCTTCGCGGAACTCTCGAGCGCGGGGCGCGGATCGATCACGCCAAACCCTCTCGCTCGAGTACGGGCGCAGATTGGCAATCGCTGAATCAGGCGCCTGAAGGCCGGAGCGGCCGTGAAACCGCCGCCGGTAGTGGTATTCCGCAGCATTCGAGCCATGTCGGGCCTGTACAATGTCAGCGGAGAACCGACCAGTAACGTCCAAGAAAGTCGCGACGAATCGGCCATGACGCAAAACCTTATCAGTTACAGCCAAATCCTCGAGATCGTCGGTGACATCGTCCGCGTGCGGGTGCCCGCTGCCAGCTCGGGCGCGCAGGTGCGACTCGGCGACCTCGCGCTCGTGGCAAATCCGGGTGAGCGGGATTCGCTGGCGCAGGTCATCGAGCTCGAGCGCGACGTCGTTACACTGCAGGTCCTGGCCGGCACGCGCGGCCTGTCGACCGACGCCACCGTTCGATTCCTCGGCCACCCGATGCGAGTCCGCTACTCGCCGAACATTCTCGGTCGGGTATTCCGCGGCACCGGCGAGCCGATCGACAGCGGGCCGGACCTGTCCCAGGATCCGACGGTCACCGTCGGCGGCGCCTCCGTGAACCCGGTGCGCCGGGTCCTGGCATCGAAAATGATCCGCACCGACGTGCCGATGATCGACCTGTTCAATTGCCTGGTCGAGAGTCAGAAGATCCCGGTGTTCTCCGTTGCGGGCGAACCGTATAATGAGTTCCTTGCTCGCATCGGCACGCAAGCCGACGCCGACATCGTCGTGTTCGGCGGCATGGGCCTCGTGTTCGACGACTATCACTTCTTCCGCAGGACCTTCGAGGAAGCCGGCGTGTTCTCGCGCACGGTGATGTTCGTCAACCAGGCCTCCGACCCGGTCGTCGAGCGCTTGTTGCTGCCGGACCTGGCGCTGGCCGTCGCGGAGCGGTTTGCCGTAGAGGAGAGCAAGCGCGTGCTCGTGTTACTGACCGACATGACGGCGTTCGCCGACGCGCTGAAGGAAATCGGCATCGCGATGGAGCGCGTGCCGTCCAACCGTGGTTACGGCGGTGACCTGTATTCCCAGCTCGCGCGACGTTATGAGCGCGCCTGCGACTTCCGCGGCGCCGGCTCGGTCAGCATCCTGTCCGTGACGACGATGCCCGGCGACGACGTGACGCACCCGGTGCCGGACAACACCGGATATATCACCGAGGGGCAGTTATATCTGCACGACGGTATGATCGACCCGTTCGGTTCGCTGTCGCGCCTGAAACAGCACGTCATCGGCAAGGAAACCCGCGAAGATCATTCGCAGCTGATGAACACAATGGTGCGGCTCTACGCCGAAGCGATGGATGCGGAACAGAAACAGGCGATGGCGTTCGAGCTGTCGGACTACGACCTCAAGCTGCTCGTCTATGCGAAGCTGTTCCGCACGCGCTTCATGAGCGTCAGCGTGAGTCTCGAACTCGAGCACGCCATGGACCTCGGCTGGGAGACGCTGGCCGAATGCTTCTCGCCCGAAGAGTTGTTCATGCAGCAGGCGCTGATCGACAAATACTTCATGCCTCGATATCAACAGGAGCGTCCGATCGACGCGAGCGAAGATGGCCCGACTGCCGCTGAATCAGACCTCGTTGCATAGCCAGTCGAAGCGGCTCGCGGCATACGAGAAATTCCTGCCTTCGGTGGATCTGAAGCGCCGGCAGCTGATCGCCGAGCGCAACAAAGCTATACGCATGCTGGACGAGCGCCGCGGGCAGCTCGAGACGGTGATGGACCGCGTCGCCACGGAATTGCCGATGCTGACCGGCGGCCCGGAAGATCTGGACAGCCTGATTAAGGTGTCCGGATCCGAAGTCGTGGAGGAAAACCTGATGGGCGTCAGGCTCCCGGTCCTGACGGACGTGCGCTTCGACCGGCGGCCCTATGCGCTGCTGGCGCGGCCACACTGGATCGATCGTCTCGTCGATTTCCTGGTGGATGCAATGGAACTCGAATTACAGTGTCAGATAGACGCGGAGCGGTTGCGTATCCTTGAAGAGGCCGTGCGCAAGAGCACGCAGCGATTCAACCTGTTCGATAAGGTCCTGATCCCGCGCACCCGCGCGAATATCCGCAAGATCCAGTTGTTCCTGTCCGATCAATCCACCGCCGCCGTCGTGCGAGCAAAGATTGCCAAGTCTCGAGTTGCGGGAGACGCTACCTGATGGCCGTACTACCGCTGCGCAGAGTCAACGTGGTCGGCCCGCTGTCGGCCAAGCGCGACGCCCTGAATGAGTTGCAGGCGCTGGGCTGCGTCCACCTGATTTCGTCGTCGCACGCCGACCAGCAGGAACAGCGCGTCACGGACGAGGGCACGGATGCGCGTGAGGCCCTGCGCTTCCTCGAGGATTGCCCGACACGACGCCACCAGGCCTGGAAAACCGTGTCCTTCGATATGGGCGCGGTGGTCGCCCGGACGCTGGAGGTCAAGCGCGCGTTGCGGCGACTCGAAGACCGCCGCGAGTTCCTGATTCATCGGATCGGATTCCTGTCGAAGTGGGGTAATTTTCAGTTGCCGCCCGGCGACGACATCGCCGGCTATCGGTTGTGGTTTTATAACGTGCCGGTCTACCAGATGCCTGACGTCCGCAACTCGGGCCTGATCTGGGAAGAGGTCAACCGCGGCGATCGACATGCCTATGTCATTGTCGTCAGCAAGCGAGAGCCTGACGTCACGGCGATGCCGGTGCCGCGAACCCGCACCGGTAGCGTGCCGCTGCACGCGTTGATGGACGAAGTTCACGAACTCGAACTCCGGCTCGAAGACCTGCACGCCGAGCGCGCGTCGCTGACGCGCTGGACCGATCGCCTGCACGAGAATCTCGATGCCGCCGTCGACCGGGCGGAGTTGACGAGGGCGGTGGATCAGACCTGGAGCGAGCACGACCTGTTCGTCATTCAGGGTTGGGCGCCGGCGACTTCGATCGAGCCGATTCGCAGCTTTACGGATAACGCCGGGCTCGTATTGCTCGAGCGGGCTCCCGCATCGCGCGAGGCGCCGCCGACGTTGCTGGAGAACGCCGACCGGCTGGCCGGAGGCGAGGAAATCGTATCCTTCTGGCAGCTGCCGGGCTATCACGATTTCGATCCGTCGTCGGTGGTCGCGACCTCGTTCGCGCTGTTCTTCGCGATGATCATGTCGGATGCCGGTTACGCGATGGTGCTCGCCACGTTGCTGGCCGTGTTCTGGCGAAGACTCGGCGGCTCGCGCGCCGGCGAACGTATCCAGAGCCTCGGGCTGCTGATCGCCGGCATGGCCATCGTGTACGGTGTCCTCGTCGGCAGCTATTTCGGTTTCACACCGCAACCCGGATCGCTGATGGGCGAGTTACAGGTGCTGGACGTGCAGGACTACCCGCAGATGATGCGGCTGGCGATTTTTGTCGGCGCCGTGCATCTAGCGCTCGGCAACGTGCTGGCCTTCTGGCAGACGCGCCATCGGCACGTCGCCAAGGCCCGCCTTGGCTGGGCCGTCGCGATCGTCGGCGGCCTGACCCTGTGGCTCGGCTCCGAGCGCGAAGCGGGCGGCATGATGACCCAGGTGGGCGCTCTCCTGATCGCAGCCGGTCTGCTGTTGGTGCTGTTTTTTAGTGGCGATCAAAAGGTTAATCAGGGGAAGTACCTGTTGAAGCGCCTGATGCAGGGCGGTCTCGCGTTGACGTCGGTCACGAAGGCGTTCGGTGACGTATTGAGTTACCTGCGACTGTTCGCGCTCGGCCTGGCCAGCGCGTCGCTGGCCATCACTTTCAATGAACTTGCCGCGCAGGTTCGTGGCGGTGCGGGCGCGGCGGGTCCTTACCTGGCGGTCGGCCTGTTGTTGTTCGGGCACACTTTGAATTTCGCGCTGATCATGATGAGTGCGATCGTGCATGGTCTGCGCCTGAACCTGATCGAATTTTATAACTGGAGCGTGACGGAAGAGGGTTATCCGTTTCGCGCATTCCGCAAGAGGAGTGGTCGATGAATAGTGTTTCGTATGAGATCTTCGGCTGGATCGGTATCTTTGCCCCGGTCGCACTCGGAGCCATTGGCAGCACGCTGGGTTGTGCGGCGGCCGGGCGTGCGGCGGTTGGCGCATTGCTCGAAGTCGAGAGCCGTTATGGCCTGTATATCGGTACGGCCGCGTTGCCGTCTTCGCAGATCATCTACGGCATCGTCATCATGTTCGCCTTGAACCGCCCGGTGGTCGAGAGCAATGCCGGTGGCCTGTTCGCGTTGGGCGTTTTGTCCGGACTGGCGTTACTGTTCAGCGGGCTCTACCAAGGGCTGTGTTGTGCTTCGGCGATCAACGTGTCGAAGAGTAAGCCCGAGATCTTCGCCTTGACGATCGCGCCGGCCGCCATCGTCGAGGGCTTCGCCGTGTTCGTGTTTATCTTCGCGCTCGTAATCGGCGCTAACCTGCCGGCGGGCTGAGGTCGAAATAATGGCTAAGGATCAGGGCAAGGCCAAGGCCAAGGCCACTGCGAAAACCGCGGAAGTCACGGCATCCGGCGTCGAGGAGTTGATCCATCGCCTGCGCCACGATGGCGTGGAGGCTGGCCGCGAGGAGGCCGAGCGCATTGTTAAGGAGGCCGAGAACCGGGCCAACTGGCTTGTCGAGCAAGCGAAGGCGGAAGCCGAAGAGCTCGTGGCCGATGCGCGCAAGGAAACCGAACGCTTCCAGTCCTCGGCCGAGGAAGCCCTGCAGGTCGCGGCCCGCGATGCGGTGCTGCAGATGAAGGATCAGTTGATGCAGCAGTTTAGCGACGAGATCGGCCGGCTCGTGAGCGGCGAACTCGCGCAGGCCAACGTGCTGCAACGGTTGATGTTCGAACTGGCAGGCCAGGTGCGCGAGAACGCAGGTCTGGATGAGGAGGCACGCGTGGAGATCCTCTTACCGAGGGGTGCGATGGATCTGGCGGACCTGCGCGATCAACCCGACGAACTGCGTAACGGTGAGCTCAGTCACCTCGTCATCGACGTCGCGGGCAACATGCTGCGCGAGGGCGTCACCCTGACGCCAAGCAGTCGGGTCAGGGAAGGTATCCGCATCAGGCTCGTGGACGAACAGATCGAGATCGACCTCAGCAGCGAGGCGATTGCGAATCATCTACTCGAGCACCTGCTGCCGCGTTTCCGGGCGCTGCTCGAAGGCATGGTGTATTGACGAACATGGCGGATCTAGACGTCAAATACATCACGCTGATGGCCAGCATGCCGGCGATCAAATCCCCGTTTGTCGCCCGGCAGTTGCCGATCTCGCACCTGGGTCTGGCGGCCAGGCTCAGGATGCTCGACGAGGACGATGCCGGCCTTCTGCAGCGGCTCCAGTCGGTCACGGAGTGGGAACGTATCGACATGGGCACAGACGAAGCCGCGGTGCTGGGCGCCTACGATGTGCTGATGAATGAGCTGCAGAGCGAGAGCTTGCGCCGGGTCGTTCGGGATCGGTACGAATTGCGGACGATTGTCGCCGCCATGCGCCGGCACCGGCTCGGCGAGGCTGCGCCGGCACCCAAGGCGCCGTGGGGAGCGGGGCGTTACGTCGACAGGATTCGTCGCAACTGGGCGCGCCCGCACTTTGGATTGCGTCGAACCTTGCCCTGGATCGCGGAACTCAAAGAACTATACGAGTCGAATCAGACGCTCGAACTCGAACGTCTGATGGTGCGGATCAACTGGAAAAGCCTCGTGAACGAAGTGCGCCTGCACGAATTCGATTTCGACGCCGCGGCGCTCTACGTCTTGCGATACAACATCGTGGCCCGTTGGCTCGGGTACTCCGCGGAAAACGCGCGGCGACGATTCGATCTGCTGGTCGAAACCGGCCTCGGCCGTTATTCGGCGCTGGCGAAGGAGGCTGCATGATGGATGCGGCGATGAACCAGATTCCGGAAGCGACGGCCCGCGTGCTCGCGGTGCAGGACGACCTCGTGACGATCGAGTCGGCCGGTGGCGAGAACCAGCGGCCGCTGATGAAGAACGAAGTCGTTCTGATTTGCCCGTCGGCCCCGGCGGGTGAGACCGTCAAGGAGCAGGAGAAGCTCAAGGCCGAGGTACTGCGCGTCGAGGGCGAAACCGCGATCGTGCAGGTATTCGAGACGACGCGCGGCGTCGCCGTGGGTGACCCGGTCATTCAGACGAACAGCCTGTTGTCGGTGACACTCGGGCCCGGGTTGCTCGGCCAGCTCTACGACGGT
>CAZISL010000012.1:0-6955 GCA_964541975.1 uncultured Chromatiaceae bacterium
TGAATATTCCAGCAGCGTTCCCACTGATTGGAGACGTCGACGTTGGGATTATCCGCCAGAAACTCGTGAATGGTTTTTACGTCGCTCTGTTCCGTCATTGTTATCCTCTTTGCTTTTCAGCGATGCGGGAAATCGGGGCGCACATACTAGCAACCGGTCGCCCCGTTGGTGTTGATAAATGGTACCCACTGGGGCCTCTGCTCAGCCATTAGTACAAATCCGTAGCCGCCTGAAAACGCTGGTAAATCGAGCGGTTACAGAATGAGTTTCAGCCGTCCCGCTTCCACACCTGCTTTGCTCCGTAACCGAGCTTCCACAACCAGGTCTCGGTATACAGGATGCGCTCCGGCGCGATCTTGACGACCTGACGCTCGAAGGGCTGACCCGGATCCATACCCAGATCGGTCACCCATTCATGCCAACGAAAGACCTTCATGCCATGCTCCCAGCCGGGTGCGTGAGGTTCCATGATCTCTACCTTGCCGAATACCTGTGCACCGCGCGCCGTGTGCCAGCCGTGATAAGGATGGTGCACGGCGTACGAGATACGTGGATCGCTCTCCATGGCCCTGAGCTTCGGCGTGCCTGGATCCGGCAGGATATAGATATCGAGGCCGTCGGCGTAGTACTCGATCGGGCTCGCGATCGGCCCCTTCGATCCATGTGTCGCCAGCACGCACATGTTCAGCGAACTGATCAGTTGCTGGATCCGGTCTTCGAGTTGTTCACGCGGCAGCGCATCTTCCGGCCACGGCGGCTCGACCCATGGAAACGCGTAACTCATTATTTTTCTCCGTTCCGTTCCAAAGAGTGATTGCAAATCCTGACGCCGGTATTGTCAAACGTCTGACGCCGCCTGACCGAAATTGAGCCATACTAGCGAGCACTCGACCGATACACAGTGGAGCGCATCCCGATGTTTCAATCCTTCGTCCCACCCGAGCGGATCCTGATGGGCCCGGGACCGTCCAACGTCCATCCGCGGGTGCTCGCCGCGCTCGCCAGGCCGACGATCGGCCACCTGGATCCCGCGTTCGTCGGGATGATGGACGAGATCAAGGCGTTACTGCAGTGCGCCTTCAGAACGGACAATGAGCTGACCTTCCCGGTGTCGGCACCCGGCTCCGCCGGCATGGAAACCTGTTTCGTCAACCTCGTCAGTCCGGGCGATACCGTCATCGTCGCGATCAACGGCGTGTTCGGTGGGCGTATGAAGGAGAACGTCGAGCGCTGCGGCGGCAAAGCCGTGCTGGTCGAAGACGAATGGGGCAAACCAGTGGACCCGCAGAAAGTCGAGGACGCGCTGGCGGCGCATCCGGAAGCCCGGATCGTGTCTTTCGTGCATGCAGAAACGTCCACCGGCGCCCGGTCGGATGCCCAAACGCTCTGCCGCATGGCGGCGGACCACGATTGCCTGTCGATCGTCGATGCCGTGACGTCGCTGGGCGGCATCGAGGTCAGCGTCGACGACTGGGGCGCGGACGCCGTCTACTCGGGTACCCAGAAATGTCTGTCCTGCGTGCCGGGTATCTCGCCGATCACATTCAGCCCGCGCGCCGTCGAAGCGACCCGCGCGCGAGGGCGCGCGCAGAGCTGGTTCATGGATCTCGACCTCGTCACGGGCTACTGGGGCGCCGGTGCCCAGCGAACGTATCACCACACCGCGCCGGTCAACGCGCTTTATGCGCTACACGAATCGCTGCTGATGCTGCAACAGGAAGGGCTGGAGAACGCATGGGCAAGACATCGGTCGAACCACGAACTGCTCGCGGCGGGCCTGGCGAAACTCGGCATCGACTTTATCGTCGCTGAAGAATGGCGACTGCCGCAACTCAACGCGGTACGAATCCCGCAAGGCGTTGACGATGCGGCCACGCGGAACAGACTTCTGCTCGACTTCGGCCTGGAAATCGGCGCCGGGCTCGGGCCGCTGGCCGGCACGGTCTGGCGCATCGGGTTGATGGGCAACAGCTGTAACGAAGGGAACGTCGAAGCCTGTCTCGAGGCGCTCGGACGAGTCCTCGAATGATCCGAGCCGGCCCGGACCCGCGTTAGCGGCGCCCGGACCGACCCTTCTGGACTATTGTTCGGCGCCGGTGTCGGTAGCCGGCTCGGCCGGCTCGGCCGGCTCAGCGGCCTGGGCGGGTTCGGCAGCCAGTTCCGGAGCGAGAATCGACGGATCGGCCTGCAGCTTGGCCAGCACTTCCTGCGTGATGTTGGCGTTTGGCTCAGCCCAGAACAGCGTCATGTCCTCGAGGAATACGATGCTCGCGCCTCTCGACCTGGCGACCTGCTCAGCAACCGGCTTGACCTTCTCGCGCAACTGCAACACGAGGTTTGTCTCGAACTGCTGCGCCTGCTGTTGAGCCTGCTGCTGCGCCTGCTGATACTGGCCCTGTGCCTGAGAAGCCAGCTGTTGGAAGTTCTGCTGGTCTTCCGGACTGGGTTCGTCTCCCATCTTTTCGCGCTCGGCATTCAGTTCGGCGTCAAGCTTCGATGCCGTCTCCTGGAGCTGGGCATTCAGCTGCTCGCGGGCCGCCTGCGCCTGCTGCTGAATTCGCGCTTCCTCGCCGGTCTCCTTGGCAATCGTGCCCAGGTTGATCACCGCCGTACCGGACCCACCCGCCCCTGGCAGCTGGTCGCAGGCGCTGATAGCGATCGCCAAAACTGCAATCGCGGAAATTCTGAAAATCGGAGAAATCATGCTCGGTTCCTTGATGCCTAAAATCGGTGGCTACTGTAACGGAATAAGCTGCGCCCAGACACCGTTTGACGGCGTATTCAGCCGATTTGACGCATATTGAGCAATCTCGCCGCCAGACAGCGAAAAGCAGACCGCTACGGCGCGCTGGCGGGCAGTCGGAAGGTCAGTGACGCCCAGTAACTCTCCCAATCCGCCCCACGGACATCGTCCGGGGTCTCTATGATGTGCACCGCCTTGATCAACCACAGACCGGGCCGATCCGGGCGCAGCGTGACGCGTCCCTCATCATCCGTGCGCATCGCGATCTTCTTCTCGGCCGCGTCGGCGACGAACGCCTGTACCAGGATTCCGCCGATGGGCTCTCCGAGGTAGCTCAACCGGAGCGGCAACGCGTCCCCCGGCACCAGGCCATAGGGGTTGGCTTCCGGGATCAGCTCGAGCGTGTAGCCGAGTTCCGCATTCCAGGCGCCGGGCTGCCGCTTGCCCCCGGCATCGACCAGCGACTTGGCGCAGCGCGAGTAGTATTCGCGCGCGGGCCGCTCGCTGTCGCCGCGCGCCGCGCGCAGCGCTATGACGCTGTCGAGGCCTTCGTCACGAAGATAGGAGCGAAACTTTTCCGGCTTCATCTCGACGAAGTCGCGCGTGCTGCGATAGCCGATCACGTGCACTCCGGGCTCCAGCGCCTCGAAATGACCGGCCGGATCGTCGCCCATCAATCCTGTCACAGGTCGCGCGCCATCAGGCGCCACGATTCGATAATCGGAAAACCAGTCGTTGATATATGGCAGGCGATCGCCCGACAGGTCCTGACCGACCCGCAACACGAGCCCGATTTCGTCGCCGACGGCCGGGCGAAAATTCGTCGGTTCGATCCAGAAGTCGTGTGCATATAATCGGCCGGTGACGAGCGAGGCGACAATGCCGCACATCGCGATGCCGAGCGACAAGCGAATCCGGATGCCGCTCCTGCGCGAAATCGCCGTACGACGACAAAACGAAGGACTCTCCATGCAGGCAACTGCCGCACCTCGACGATCCACCATCGCGCTTGCCTCGTTTTCCTTGATACTGGGACTCCTGGTAGGTTCGGGCGCCGCGGCACACCGGCTTCGACCCGCGATCGTCACGATAACATTTAATCCCGATGCGACGTATGCGGCGACGATCGATCTGAATGCAGAGGCCATCCTCGCCGGCATCGGCCCGGAGCATCAGGACACGAACGAGTCGCCGAATGCAGGCGAGTACGACACCTTGCGGGAGTTACCGCCGGCGGATTTGCGCGGGCGCATCGATTCTTTCGGCGCTCGACTGCTCGCCGGCATCGACATCGAAATCGACGGTGAACGCGTGCCCGTGAATCTCACCGGGATCGATGTGCCGGACGTCGGCGACGTATCGCGCGAACGTATCACGACGCTGCATCTCTCTGGCACGATGTCGGACCGCGCGCGTTCGTTCGTCTGGTCCTACGACGAGCGCTTCGGCAGTAGCGCGATCAGAGTCAAACGCGCCGACGAAGAGACCGTGCAGACGGCATTCCTGGACGCCGGCGCGACGAGCGAGACATTTCAGATTGGTGCACCGCTGCAGCCAATAACCACGCCGGAGATCTATCGAGACTACATCGGGCTCGGCTATACCCATATCCTGCCGAAAGGACTCGACCACATCCTGTTCGTGCTCGGTATTTTCCTGCTGAGCGTGCGGTGGCGGCCGCTGCTGACCCAGGTCACCGCGTTTACGATCGCCCACACGATCACACTCGGCTTATCGCTCTACGGCATCATCGCGTTACCGGCGGGCATCGTGGAACCCCTGATCGCGCTATCGATCGTCTACGTCGGCATCGAGAACGTGCTGACGCCACAACTCAAACCGTGGCGCGTCTTCGTCATCTTCGGCTTCGGCCTGCTGCATGGCATGGGTTTCGCGGGCGTGCTGCAGGAAATCGGTCTGCCGGAGAACGAGTATCTGAATGCACTGATCGCGTTCAACATCGGCGTCGAACTCGGCCAGCTCAGCGTCATCACGCTAGCCTTCCTCGCCGTCGGCGCGTGGTTCAGCAAACGCGACTGGTACCGCGCCCGCATCGTCATACCCGGCTCACTGGCAATCTCTCTGGTCGGCGCGTACTGGTTTGTCGAGCGAATTTTCGCCTGAACCTAGGGAACGCAGCCGGCCAGGCTGTCGATCCAGTCGCTGACCAGCGCGATGCCGGTGGCGTCGACGACCGTGGAACCGAGTGGCGGCATCCCGTTGGCGTTGCGGCGACTCATGCGCTCGAGAATGACAGAGCGACTGGCATCCCCGGGCGTGATGATCCGCCCGTCGGGTATGCCGAACCGGCCCGACTGCGGCGCGATGTCGCAGGCATTAGTTGCGCCCAGCGCGACGTCGTAACGGAAATCCAGGCTCGACGGCGTAGGGCCGCCGGGTCGATGGCACTGCGCGCAGTTCGTGTGCAGGTACGCCCGGGCGCGCGCGTCGAGCGACCCGCCGATATCCGCCGGGTTCGCCAGCGCCGGAAGGTTGGCAGGCGTATCGCTCAAGGGCGCGCTGAGCATGCCGATGTACTCGAGCGTCGCCAGCTGGTTCGCAGTCCGGCCGGTCGATGCATACGCAAGATCGCCGTTTAGTTGTGCGACCTCCGGGCCGAGACTGAATGCCGCCGCGGTCGTATGGCACTGCATGCATTCACCCTCGCTCGGGTAGATCCATACCTGACCGTCGATGATCTTCGTCTTGCCACCGACGACGCGGGTCGCCGCCGTCTGCTGATCGTTCCATTCATACGTGTACCCGGCCCAGAGACCGTCCGGATGACGCATCAACAGGCGCGTCTCGATCAGTTGACCGTTCAGCTCGAACTGCTTGATGAGCACGCTGCCCGCTGGGAAATCGAAATGACCGCCAACGCCGACATCGATCTCGGCGGCATCGGGCAGCGCCAGGTAACGCATTTTGACCGCACCGTCGGACCAGAACGGCGCGTTCGTCGTATACGGTATCAGCCCGGCGGCCGGCTGGGTGACGTCCGCAGGATCCGTGCAACCGGTGTCGGCCAGGTCGCTGGGGACGGTGGCCGGCGCGCCGGAGAATGTGAGTTCCAGGCGTCGAATCTTGCCGGCGCCGGCGTATTGGGCGATGTACAACTCGCCGTCTTCGCCGGCGGCGAACGCGGAGACGTTGTATGGCGTGTCCACGATCTCCTCATTCGTATAACCGCCCTGCCCGTCATCCATCAGCGCCCAGATCCTGCCGGATGAGAAATCACCGAAAACGTAGCGCCCGACCAGGTTAGGCAGTGCATTGCCGCGATAGATATAGCCACCGGTAATCGAATTATTGCCGGCCGAATGCGCGTATACGGACACCGGATCGACGAATGCCGGCGATGGACAATTCGACGCCTCGAAGTTAGCGAAGCCCTCGCAATCGTCCCAGCCATAGTTCCCGCCACGCTCGATAACGTCGACCTCCTCCCACTGACCCTGACCGACATCGCCGAGCCACAGCTGCCCGGTCTGTTGGTCGAATCCCCAACGCCAGGGATTGCGCAGACCCCACGCGAAGATCTCGGGGCAACTCTGCGCGTTGACGGCCGGTCCGCACCGCGCGTTGCCTGCGAACGGATTGTCGGCCGGAATCAGGTAACCCGGCGCAGGATGAGTCACGCCACGCACGGCAATCCTGAGCATCGAACCGAGCAGGCGCGTCGTGTCCTGACCCGTCTCTTCCGGATCGCCGCCACCACCGCCGTCACCGATTCCAATGTAGAGATATCCGTCCGCGCCGAACGCGATATCGCCACCGTTGTGATTATCGAATGGCTGATCGACGATCACGATGACCTGCTCCGTCGTATTCACCGGATCGTCGGTATCGTCCAGGACGATGCGGGCGATCACGGACATCGTCGGGTTACCCGGCGCGGTGTACGACACGTAGACCTCGGGCGTCGCCGGGAAATCGGGATCGAATGCCATGCCCAGCATGCCGCCCTCGGATGCGGTCTCGACGCGGCCCGAAAAATCGAGGTACGTGTCGACGACGTTCGGCGTAGCGACATCGAAGACCCTTATGAGACCGTTCTTCTCCAGCACGAACCAGCGAGATCCGTCGCCGGGCGCCTGGAGTATTTTCGTCACGAATGGGAAACCGGGCGACGCGGGAAACGCATCGACGGTCGTCACGGTATCTCCGCCCGCGGACAACGCCGGCGCTATGCACGCGGCGTTCGACGGACGG
>CAZISL010000013.1:0-10182 GCA_964541975.1 uncultured Chromatiaceae bacterium
ACTCGGCGCGCAGCGGTTCGCTGCGGCCGTCGATCGTCACCGACGTAATGTCGGCTTTTTCCGGCAACCGGATCGCATGTTGCGCGCCGCGCGTGCTGCGATACGCAAGTTGCATCGTCACGTTCCGCGAGCGATCGCCGATCGTGGTGGTCACGTCGACCGAGTCGAATGCCAGCGTGTTGCCGATTATCGCTGCCGGGCGCAGCGCGTCCAGCGTCAGGGATTCGCCGCCGCGGGGAAAAAATTCCGCATACCGCACGCCTTCGTTCTCGACATCCGTCTCGCTTTCGGGGACGCCGTCGAACGCGATGTGCCAGATGCCACTGATCGCGACACGCCAGATCTCCTGCCACGGCTGATCCGTCGCCGCATGCAGGGACAGCGGCGAGCGCGCAGGCAACGTCGAAGTCCAGCTGATCTCTTCCTGCGTCGGGTCCATCGCCAGCTGGACCCGGCCGTCGGTCACGATCATGTCTTCGCTGGTGACGGATTCACCGTCGAGCAGCGGAATGGCTACGCTGATCGCCCCCTGCTCGGGGGCCACGCGATACACGACGGTTCGGACGCTCCAGTCGAGATCCAGAACGACCGTGCGTTCGACGCGAACGAAGACGGGAAAGCGCGTACTTTCCCAACGGACGGCGGCCTCTTCGGAATCACCTTCATCGCGCAGGCGCGTTAACTGCAGCGAACCGGACGCGAGCCTGCGCCCGTCAAGTCCAGCGACGAACCAGCCATCGACTTCGACATCGGTCGCGCGTGGCGCGGCGGGGAACGGCAACTCGAGGCTGTCAACCGGCGGTATCGCGCCACGCAATGCGACCTCGTGCTTCCCTCCGGACAGCCGAATCCACAACACTCCTTTCTGATCGCGAGATACCTGGCGCGCCGGCTCCCCGTCGAGCAATACTTGCTCCGGCCTCCAACCCTGCAATGACCCGGGCAACGGTACCGAGACTTCGTCGAGCGCATGGACGGTCAGCATGACTCGCAGCATGTTGCCGCGGGCATCGACCGCGGCCGCGGCGATCTCCGCGCAGCGCGGTGCGCAGTCGGGCGGTTCGAGCAGGCGTTGTTCCAGCTGTTGCAGGATCTGCGGCGTCGGAATATCGGCCGCGTCGGCAACGTTGCCCGCGATGCCGCCCGCGATCAGTATCGATGCGACCAGGCTCGCGGCGCTCGCGCGACGTCCGGTCAGTCGGTCGATCGGCGCGGTCCAGCGCCCCCTGAAGATCTCCGCCGAGAACACGGCGGTCAGTCCGAGCAGCAAGGCTACGGCAATAAAACGCAGGATCGAGACGACCCAGCGCGGCAGAACGATCAGGCGCACTTCCCGTTCCGGGTCGACCGGCCCGCTCCAGTTCAACTGATAGCTGTTCCAGCTCCAATTCGGGCGTCCGGGACCCGCCTGCACAATCGCGTTCGGTGCGTAACGAGCCAGGTCGATCCGCGCCGCTTTCTTCCGTGCGGTAACCACGAGCTCTTCCGCAACGCCCGCCTTGCCGGGAAGTGCCATGCTCTGAGCTACGTCGCCGGAGACCTCGTACGCCACCGACGGGGATGACTGCATGAACGTGGCGCCCCTGCCGTACTGCGGCTCCAGTTGCGGATAGATCCCGATGCGCAGCTGGCCGGCGATGAACGGAATCATGATCAGAATCAGCGCGACGAAACTCACGCCACGGTAGACGACGACGGCGCGCAGCAGGCGACCCTCCGGCGCCACTCGCGCCAGCGCGACGGCGGCGAGAAGGTTGAGCCAGATCCATACCGGCGCACCCGGTTCGTGCAGGCTCATCGCGACGGCGAGAAACGCGATAACGCTGGCGGTCCGGCCGAACAGGCGCAGCGCCGCGATAGTGGTGATCAGCAA
Organism: uncultured Chromatiaceae bacterium; assembly: GCA_964541975.1. Taxonomy (GTDB): domain Bacteria; phylum Pseudomonadota; class Gammaproteobacteria; order Steroidobacterales; genus SMWD01. The sequence goes on from CAZISL010000013.1 coordinate 1,874, forward strand.
CAGGAAGAAATCGAGCAGCTGCCAGCGGGCGACCCAGCTGCCTCGCGCCGTGTCGGCGCCGGGCGCGGCCAGTAACTTATGCCCGGGCGGCAGGCTCAGCGTCGTCGTGACCGCATCGAAGCGACTCAGCCAGCCGGTGACCGGAAGGGTTCCGCCGACTTCGATGCGTCCGACCGCATTCAGGCCGACATTCGTGTGCCGCAGCTCGACCCCTGTTTGCCCTGGCTCCGCGCCGGCCGTGACGAGCAGGTTCTCTCGACCTTCCGAGGCGCTCATCAACGCGAACGGTGCCGCCATGTCCAGGCGCCAGTCACTGCGCATCGAACCGGTGACGCGGTCGCTGAACACCAGGCCTTCACCATTGAAGTCCTTCCATAGCTGGCGTTCTAGGGTCAGGCGGTTCTCGGTGGCCAGCATGCCGCGGCCACGCTCGACGATCGTCAACGCGTCGCCGGGCTCGACGCGAAATGCCGGCAGCCGCTGCCACTCGTCCGGCACCATGACCTGCGTGGGATCCACCGGCGAAAGGCCCGTGGCTTCCGTCACCCGCAGCGGACCGTTGGACTGGTAACTCCAGATTTCCTCAGCCGGCATGTTTCGCTGCGGCGATGGTAAGACGATTTCGTTGACGACCTCGCCGGCACGCGCAACGAGCGCCACGCGCCAGCTTCCGGGCTGGACCTGCAACCGCAGGCTGCCGTCCGGTTCCAGGCGTGAAGGCAGGCCGCTATCGATCGCCAGCGGCACGAAGCCGTCCGGTAAGGCCGGGCCGAGCAGTTCCTCGCGCACGCTGCCGGATACGTCCAGCATCAGCACGGTCGTCAGCCGGGTTGGCACATCGTCATGCACGAGGCGGTAGACCCGCACCCGGGTGGTGTCTTCGGCCTTCTGCTCTCGCTCCCGCTCGCGTTCGCCGAGCCAGACGCCCGAGTCGTTGCGCTCCGGGCGGTCGATCATGCGGCCATCGATCGTCAGTTTGAGCAGGCCGCTCTTGCGCGGAATGCGCAGCTGACGCGGCCGTTCCTGCCACGCAAACGTGCCGGCGATCGTATGGCTGCCTTTCGTCAGCAACACGGCCGGTGCCCGGTCGCGCATGACGACCTCGGCGCTCCGGCCGTCGATGGTCACCCCTTCCGGCCAGTGTTCGGCGTCGCCCGGCAACCAAATCCAGGCATTCGCGACGTAGACCGACCATTGCTGGGTAAATCGCCCGCCGCCGGGGTTCGCATCGATCGTGAGCTCGCCGGGCCAGGCGCAGAGGAAGTCGGCGCGACCGGTCGCGCCACTGTTAAAACGGAACGGGCAGTCGACGTAATCCCGGTCCTTTAGAACCCAGTCCACCCAGGGCGACAGCGACTCGGGAACATACACGTCGCTTCTGGCCGCCACCGCGTGCGGTCCAGTCAGCAACAGGCAAGCCAACATCGATACCTTGAACAGCCTGATCATGCCCGCCTCCAACTTGATTCGTTCATGCCACACGTGCGCGCTACACGTTAACACTCGGTATGCTCTATCAGTATACCGGCGTGGACTTCAATAAGGCGTCAGTCGACTGCGACGTCGCGCGGCGGATCTCGCAGCAACACGTTCAGCTTGGTGGCGACGGTGTCGGAGCCGATGTACGGCTCGATGCTTTCTGCGGAAATCGAGGTGAATTGGGGTCGAACCGAGTTTTTATAAGAACTTCGGTTCGGCCCCGTTTATTGACTAGATTATAAAAGCGTCGACATTATGCGGGAGCCAGTACATGTCGCCATCGCGGTGCGACGTTGCCTCAAGATAGCTGAAGATCATTCGTCGCAGGCGCAGCGGTAATTCTCCGGTGGGTACCTGCGCGACGAAGTCCGCAATGCGAGTTCCCTGCTCGGAGTGGGGCTCGCAACACGACGTGATATCGAGCGTTGCCTCGATGCGCTTGCGCTCGAACGTAATACCGAGTTTTTCGAGATGCCTGCTCAGGTCCTCACTGAACCACGTTGAACCACCGTTCCCCAGCTCCCAGAACGAGGAGGAAAGTTCGTTCAGGGTGTCGTTCGAAGCGATCAGGATCACGAGTCGACCAAACTCGTTGACCAGATTTAGAGCATTTTCGAGTGCCAGTTTGGGAGCATCCATATAGTAGAGCGAGTGCACCATGAGAACCAGATCGAAGCGACGCTGCTCTGTGAACTGTTCAAAGCGGGTGTTGTGCGCCTCTACCCGGATATTTCGGTCGTTCTCGAATACCATACGAGATATGAATCGTTCACACTGCCGGGAATCCGGTTCAAGACCCACGTAGGAAACATTCGAAGCATGCTCTTTTCCTGCGGCCAGAATCTTTTCGTCGAGGTCACCCGCGCCACATCCGACACTCAGAAACGAAGCGTGATCCGTGGAGAGTTGCGGAATCACATGATCCGCGAACCATCCGAGAATAAGCTCGCGCTGATTGCTGGCGGCCTCATAGGCGTGAAGGCAAGTTGCATAGCGCTGCCCCTCCAGTGGGGCGACATGACTGAGGAGCGCCAGCTCCTGCCGAATATCTTCTATATACATACCGACTCTATAGTTATCCCGCAATCCCGTTTCGCTTTCATATCCAGTCGTGCGGTAGTCTCGTTTAGAGGTGTACCGGCGGCTCCCTATTTCAGCGCAGCCGGTATTGGTCTGCTATTGCGTGACCGGCCATTGCATGCTTGAGCTTAACCAGGTCTCCAAGAACTACGCTGATGTCTCCGCGCTTGAGCGCTGTGACTTATCCATTACGTCCGGGCAGACAACAGTCCTGATCGGTCCGTCTGGATGCGGGAAGTCCACGATCTTACGCCTAATCATTGGCCTGCAGACGCCTGACGAGGGCAGCATCCATTTCGCGGGGCAGCGCCTCGAACGGGACAGCCTGCCCGCGTTGCGTCAGCGGATGGGCTATGTGATCCAGGATGGGGGTCTATTCCCACACCTGTGTGCGCGCGACAATGTAGCGCTGATGGCGCGATATTTACGCTGGCCGGATGAGCGTATCGCGACGCGCATTACCGAACTCGCCGAGCTCACGCACTTCCCCGTCGGTGCCCTGGATCGCTTTCCGATCCAACTTTCCGGAGGGCAGCAGCAACGCGTAAGTTTGATGCGCTCCCTGATGCTGGACCCTGAAGTGCTGCTGCTCGATGAACCGCTCGGTGCGCTCGATCCTATGATCCGTCTCGATCTTCAGGCTGATCTGCGCGAAGTCTTTACAAATCTCGGCAAGACGGTGTTGATGGTGACGCACGATTTGGGCGAGGCCGCTTTCTTCGCGGATACCGTCGTCCTTATGCGCGATGGTCGAATCGTGCAGCAAGGCACAATGGAGCAGTTGTTGCGTGAACCTGCGGATGATTTTGTGCGGCGATTCATTCAGGCGCAGCGCTCGCCACTCGAAACCATGGAGATACCCGGTTGACCCGCCGCTTTGCAATCAAATTCTTGTGCGGGCTCTTGTTGGCGGGGAATTGTCTCGCCGCAGAGGAGCGCGCCATCGTAGTCGGTTCGAAGAACTTCACGGAGGGCGTAGTTCTCGGGGAACTCATTCGCGCGATGGCGGCGTCTGCCGGGGCCAGTGTCGAACATCGTCAGGCCCTCGGTGGCACGCGCCTGGTCTTCAACGCGCTGGTATCGGGCGAGATTGATATCTACGCGGAGTACACGGGAACGCTGACCCACGAGATTTTCGCGCAGAGCAACCCGGCTTCAGATGCGGACCTGCGAGACCTGCTCGCTGAGTCGGGCCTCGTGATGAGCAAATCGCTCGGTTTTCGCGACAACTTTGCCCTGGGTATGCGCGAGCGTGTTGCCGAGCGTCTCGATATCCGACGGGTATCAGACTTGCGCGCGCATCCGGAACTTGTCTTCCGTTTCGGCACGGAGTTTATGGAGCGCGGCGATGGTTGGCCTGGCTTACGTCGGCACTACGGCTTGCCGCAGCAGGATGTTCTCGGCGTCGAGCACGATTTGGCGTACCGAGGATTGGCGGCTGACGACGTCGATCTGACCGATCTTTACACGACCGATGCCGAAATTGCCTATTACGATCTGCGCACACTCGAAGACGATCTGGGCTACTTCCCGCCTTACGAGGCGGTACTTCTGTACCGGGCCGAACTCGCGCAGGAACAGCCAGCGGCTCTCGCTGCCGTGCTCCGCATGCAGGGCTTGATCGATGAAGCCCAGATGATCGCGATGAATTCGCGCGTCAAGCTGGGTGGAGCGCAAGAGGTTGTGGTTGCGGCCGATTTCCTGAGCGAACAGCTTGGCATCGACGTCGATGCCCAGTCCAGCACGCGCACCGAGCGCTTTTTGCGTAACACCAGGCAACACATTGCACTCGTAGCGGTTTCACTGGTCGCTGCGATCCTGATCGCAGTGCCGCTTGGCATTGCAGCCGCGCGATGGCCCCGTCTCGGTCAGATCATCCTCGGCGTCGTAGGCATCGCACAAACAATCCCGGCGCTGGCGTTACTGGTCTTCATGATTCCGCTGTTCGGGATCGGCGCCGGTCCGGCGGTCGTCGCGCTCTTTATTTACAGCCTGCTGCCGATCGTGCGAAACACTTACACTGGCTTGACCGGCATTCCTGCGCAACTGATTGAATCCGCCGAGGCGCTGGGTCTGCCGGCCGGTGCTCGCTTACGCTTAGTTGAAGCGCCGCTGGCAGCACTATCGATCCTCGCCGGAATCAAGACGGCAGCCGTTATCAATATCGGTGCGGCCACGCTCGGTGCGCTGATCGGTGCCGGTGGGTATGGTCAACCAATTCTGACCGGCATTCGACTCGACGACGTTGGTCTGATTCTGGAAGGTGCGGTGCCGGCGGCGGGCCTTGCCATCGTGGTGCAGTTGCTGTTCGAATGGGCTGAGAGAGCAATCGTTCCACGCGGTCTGCGTGCATCCACGCGGGCATGACCCGCGACTAAGGAGTAATGATGACGGTGCATGCCGATACCTTTGAGCGTAGCTGCGAACACTGGAGTGACGCGGGACGCGACGAGATGGAAGCCTTTTACGAGCTGGCCCGCGTCGACTACCGGTATCTGGCTGAGGCCTATGATTGGGCCGACGCATTCCAATCTCTGGGTGGCCGAAAAAGCGGGGTCCGCTTGATCGACATCGCTTGCGGCAGCGGAAAGTTTCCGCAAGCGCTGCTGACCCATACTGGCGTCGCCAATCTCGCGCGAATTGCCGACTTTAAGATCGACTACGATTTGCTGGACCCGAGCCTGTTTTCCCTGCGTGAGGCCAAACAAGCGCTGGCCTCTCCGTTCCGTGCGGGGGCCGAGTTCTGCTGCACGCTGCAGGATTGGGAGACAGAACCTGGTCGGTACGACATCGCATGGGCTACGCACGCACTTTACTGCGTGCCCGTCGAGGAACTCGAACAGGCCCTTTCACGCATGTGCAGTGCGCTTTCGCCTGATGGTTTCGGCTTCCTCGCGCAGGGATTGCGCGACGGTCATTACGTCGGTTTTTATGATCACTATCGCGCCAGTTTGTTCGACGGACATGGCACGCCATACAGCGATGGCGCGCAGTTAGAAGCGGCGCTGAAAAACCTGGGCATGCGTGTACGAACCCGCGTGCTTGAATACACGACGGTGGTCCCCGCGGACCGGCCGGAGCTGCTCGAGTCTTATCTGCAGCGCTGCGCCTTCGACGACACTATCGGCCTCGATGAAATGTTGCGACGTGAACCACTGGCGGGCTATCTGTCATCGTGTCACGACTTGGATTCGGGCGAGTATCGCTTCCCACAGCGTGTCGGCACGACACTTTTTGCGCACACGGAAGGCGGCCTCGCATTGCGCGATGCCAAGGTATCAGGAGTCGATTGAATGACAGGTGATCTTCCCTTAAAGCCCCACGATCGCGCCGAAGAGATTGCGGGAGAATGGGATCACGACAACCAGCAATGGTGGAATCAGTATATGGCCAGCGCAGACAATGACGTTGCCCTGGCGTCCGGCCCGTCGGTTGAGCCCGCTCCGGTTCCTTTCGATGTCGGGCCGTTGCCAACGCCGGCTGATCTGCAGGCCGAACTCAACGCCTCCTACGAACTCGATCCGCTTGCGATTATGCGTTTCAACCGCGACGGCTATGTGAAGCTGAAGCGGGTGCTCTCGCCTGGTGCGCTCGCGCTGTTGCGGCTGGAGATGGAAGCGAGCCTGCGGGCCGATCTTGGCGAAAACCCCAAGCTGGATTTTCGCAGTGGTGAGATGATGTGGCTTACGAACGAAATTTTTCGGCAATTCGTCCTTAGTTCGCGTATCGCTGAGATCGTCGCTGCGCTGTTAGGTGTTCAACGCGTCAGGCTTTACCATGACAATGCGCTGGCCAAGGAACCCGGTTGTGGACGCACACCCTGGCACTACGACGAAGATCATTTTCCCATCGCGACCAAGAATGTCTGTACCGTGTGGATTCCGCTCCAGCCCATCCCCCGTAACATGGGTCCTCTCGCGTTCGCGGTCGGAATGGAGACCTACCGGCTGGTCGAATCCGTTCCGTGCAGCAGGTTCGACACGAGTTACGACCGCACCGTCAGCAATATTTTTGCGGAGCGAGGCGTGAATGTGGATGACGGGCCGTTCGAGTTGGGCGAGATCAGCTTTCACCATAGCCTCTCCTTTCACACGGCGGGACCAAACAATACGACGGAATCTCGCATGGTCCTGGCAACGACCTATTTCGAAGATGGGGCTCGAGTCGTTCCCGCTCCGACGATGATCTCGGGTGATTGGCGTAAGTTCATGCCCGACGTCGGTGCCGGCGAGCCAATACAAAGCCGCTACAATCCGGTCTGTTTCCCTCGCGAACGCTGAAAAATGGCAGTGTTGGACGAGGCGTCGGACTAAGGGATTGAGCTGTTACCGGTTGGATCAACCGCGATTGGCTTGACCGCTTCGTCCGCTGCGGTGTCCTCGGCTATCGGTTTTTTTCCTCCGCCGGTAGCAATATCGATGGTCTGAGCTGCCGTTTTTACCGGCTTCGAAATAGTCAGACAGAGTCTCCATGCTTGTATTCATAAGGCGCAACTTCCGTTGGATCGCCGGCGGATTCATGCTCACGTACTTTTCCAGTTTTGGACAAACGTATTTCATTTCCGCGTCTGTATCCGAATGGCAGGCCGCGTTTGGGTTGACTCATGGCGAATTTGGGCGAATCTATATGTTCGCTACGCTGGCGAGCGCACTTTGTCTTCCGCTTATTGGCAGTCTGGTAGACGCTGTGCCAATCCATCGCATGATAGCTCTGGTGGCACCTGTTCTGGCCGGGGCGGCGTTACTTGCCGGCTACGCATCCTCCCTGCCAATACTCGTCGTCGCCATTTTTCTGCTGCGGCTGTTCGGTCAGGGCATGATGACTCACATAGCGCTGACCGCGACTGGGCGATGGTTTGTTGCCGAGAGGGGTCGGGCAGTATCGCTTGTCGTGCTCGGCCACCAGGGAGGCGAGGCCACGATTCCATTGGCGTTTGCAGCGCTTACGATTGCCTATGGATACCGTGTCGGTTGGCTTGCAGCCGCCGTCGCATTGCTGGTCGTCGGTTTTCCCTGCGCTTATTGGTGCTATCGCAAGCCGCGCGTACCTCACGGGCAGCCGTCAATGGAAACAAAGACGCCGCCTCAGGCGCGCAGCTGGACGCGGCGGGAAGTGCTGAGGGACCCCATATTCTGGGTACTCCTCACGGGCGTTCTGGCGCCCGCATTCATTGGCACAACGATCTTCTATCATCAGAATTATTTGACGGCGTTGCACAATTGGCCGCCGCAGTTTTTCGCTATGTCATTGCTGGTTATGGCGCTGACCACCGTCGGCTGCGCTTTGATTACCGGTGCCGCGATCGATCGGCTGGGGGCAACCTCGATTCTGCCTTACTTTCTGCTACCGCTTTCGGGCGCCTGTTTCGTATTGGCCTACAGCGGACCGGAAATAACGCTGTTCATCATGATGGTGCTGCTCGGAATCAGCTACGGCATAGCGTCCACGCTCTTCGGCTCGCTGTGGCCGGAAATCTACGGCCTCGCCAATCTCGGAGCTGTCCGCTCAGTTACCGTCTCGGCGGCGGTTCTGGCAACGGCCGCCGGTCCGGGCCTGACAGGTACTTTGATCGATCGAGGCATGAGCCTGCCGGCGCAAATGATGTTTTTCGGCTTCTACTGTTTTTTGGCAGCGGGTGCTATGGCGATAGCGTCTGTGTCTTTACAGCGGCGTTCCTGATACACCTCAGTCACCTTTGCATTGTTACAAGCGATAAATGCTGTGCGTGAGATTTGCGTGATTCACGCTAT
>CAZISL010000014.1:0-9107 GCA_964541975.1 uncultured Chromatiaceae bacterium
TTAATCCCCCCCGCGTTGAACCAATATGACAGGATATAACCACGGTTCGGGGAATAGCTACTCTGCCTCGACGTAGCAACACAGTGTCAGATCGGGGAGCAGCGCGTTGAAATAATGAATGTCCACTTCGGCAGACGTAAAAAGACATTCGCTGCTGCGTCGCGTCAGCTACCTTATGCACGTCTTAAACGGGTCTTATTGAGACTATTACAATGCAGCAAGGGGAGCGGCCGCTCTTCAGGCGAAAGCCGACATTTTGATTGGAGACTAATCTGACACCGCCCTTACGGTCAGATCTGAGCTACTAGAAATAGAGGAAAAGCGCCCCCGTCGCCGGGGGCGCCCTCCTAGCGCTTGATGCGAACCATCTGGTCCAGGACACCGTCCAGGCCGCCGAAGACCGAGATGTTGCCCACCTTATCGGTGACCTTCTCCAGGGTCTCCAGCTCCTTCAGACGCAGCGCGGTCGGGTTGTCCTCCATGACCTTCGCGGTGTTCAGCAGCGAACGGGTCGCGTTGGTCTCCTCGCGGCGGCGGATCACGTTCGCCTGGGCGACCTTCTCCGCCTCCACCACCTTGCCCAGGATCTCCTTCATGTCACCCGGCAGGATGATGTCCTTGACACCGATACCGCGCACCTCGATGCCAATGTCCGCGAACTTGTCGTGGACCTGCTCGAAGACCTCGCGGTCCACGGCACCCTTGTCCTCCAGCAGCGCATCCAGAGTGCGGGTACCGACCGATGCGCGCAGACCGAACTGCAGCTCCTTGTACAGGAAATCCAGCGGGTCCTTGGCGGTCTTTACCGCCTTCAGCGCATCGGTGAACTGGAAGTTCGCGGTCAGGTTGATGCGCAGCGCGACCTTGTCCTTGGTCAGGATCTCCTGGCCGCCGACCTCCAGTGCGCGCACACGCAGGTCCACCTGCTCCACCGCGATACCGCGGTTGAACTTCCAGAACACGTGCAGGCCCGGCGCCAACTCGCGGATCAGCTCGCCGTCCACGAACAGCAGGCCGACGTGGCCGTCCGGCACCTCGCGGGCGAAGATCGCGTTGGTCGCCAGTGCGATGCGCTTGCCCTTCAGGTCGGTGACCAGCGCCTTGGCGACGCGCGGCTCGACCTCGAAGGTCTCACCGATGTCGACCACCTGCGCGGTCACGTCCACGACGCCCTCCCAGAACAGCTTGCGCTGGTCCGGACCGACGATATCCGCAAAGTGACCGTTCTTGAAGATCACCGCGACCTCGTGATCACGAGTCTCGACCTTTTCGAACAGGCGCTCAACCTCGTCCGCGAACTGCTTCACGAAGAAGTCGGCCAGGCCGTGCTCGAACTCCGGCTGCGCGATGTTGTGCAGCTCTACATGTACGCGACGCAGCGGGTCGAACAGGCGGAATACGCCCGGCTCCAGGAAGCGGACGAAGTCACCCTGCTTGAACAGCAGGCCACGCTCGTGCTTACGCACGATAAACTTACGAATGAAAAACATTTTCCTATCTCCTCTTTTGCAGGTGCGGCTCCCGATGAGCCGCACCGAATAAATCTTCGGCATCACGCGGAAATAAGGTTGCGACGGCCTCCACACCCGCGGCGGAGGCAGACGATTCCAGTGCGCCGGATTCGGCTCGGACCGGGCCGGCGACGCCGGAGGGCTCGAAAGCCATCGGGCGAGGCGCTGCCGGGCGGAGCCGAACCGGGCGGAACCAGAGGTCCGTCCCGCCGGCGCCCCAGGTGCTGCGGTGTTCGCGCCGCCCCCGGCCGAGGCCGAACCGGCAGCGTCCCCGCAGGAGGCCGTCGCGTTGGTGGCGATAACCGTCGCCCGCGGGTGGATTCGAACCACGGGGGCAGTACCCCCAGCCGGGTCGCTTCATTACCTGTGAAGAGCTGAATGAAGGAATCGAACCTTCGACCAACGAGACGATGCTCGTCGCTCTACCCTCTGAGCTAAAACAGCGATTGGCTGCCTGGTTGCCACGATTCGCTCGGTACACACCGTGCGATGGGTAGCGTGAGTGCGCCGGCCGGGCCCGGAACCCGTCGCCTTTGAACGTCGTCGCTTGCCCAAGCTCTGTACGCGTGATGCCGCTGCGGATTACCTGTATCGGTCGATCACGATTTGGTCGCCGTCCCCGGAGTGACTCGCGGACTCGTCCTCTCCCCGCCATCTGTATCGCTACGCGATCCATCTTTCCGACCCGAGTCAAACGTGGAAACGCCTGGGTCTGAACCAGGCAGGTATGCCAATTCCCATCAGACGGCTATAGCTGGCTGTCCCGGTCAGAGTCGAACTGACGTCACCGGCTTATCGGGCCGGTGCTCTGCCGTTGAGCTACAGGACAATGTGGGACCCCGGCAAGGAATCGAACCCTGGTCTGCGGGTTTGGAAGCCGTTGCTCTGCCATTGAGCTACCGAGGTATCGCCGTTGGAGCTCCCGGAGCGATTTGAACGCTCACCTCGAGGTTCAGAGCCTCGCGTCGTGCCGTTTGACCACGGGAGTATCGTTGGAGCGGCCTGAGGGACTCAAACCCTCGTCCTCAACCGTCGCAAGGTTGCGCTCTATTCAACTGAGCTAAAGCCGCAATGTTGGTCGCCCGAGACGGAATCGAACCGTCGGTTCCGCTGTGTAAGAGCGGCAGTTTGCCACTAACCGATCGGGCAGCATTGGTCGTGAGGCCGTGAGTCGCACACGGGTCGCCGGGGTTATGAGCCCCGCGACAGCTCTGTCCTCACGCGAAAATAATTGAGAACCTGGTGCGGGCTACGAGAGTCGAACTCGTCCCTCTGCCTTGGCAGGGCAGCGCGTACGCCAGTTTGCCAAGCCCGCTCACTTGTCGATTGAACAAATTCGTCTATGCGGCGAATTTTTGGAGGCAGGTGTGGGATTGACTCGCTCGTTTCACTCGCTTGCCCTTCGGGTGGCGATGCCGCCTGCGGTTTTCGAGACCGCCGCATTCAGCCGGACTCTGCCAACCTGCCTGAGTCTGGTAGACCGTGAAGGACTCTAACCCTCATCCTCCCGGGTAAGAACCGGGTGCTCTAGGATTGAGCTAACGATCCATAGTTTTATTTGGGGTGAACGACGAGACTCGAACTCGCATCTTCCGGGTTCACGGCCCGGGGCCTTGTCGTTAGGCGACATTCACCGTCGATTGGTCAGGGCGACTGGAATCGAACCAGTGGCCTCACGGTTCCGGACCGCGCGCTCTGTTCGGACTGAGCTACGCCCTGAATGATTGGTAAACCGGATGGGATTTGAACCCACAATCACCAGGTTGAGAGCCTGGCCGCTTTGACTATTTGCGTACCGGTTCAATGTTTGGCGCCCCGTACGAGATTCAAACTCGTGGTCTTCGGATCGACAATCCGCTGCTTTGAGTCACTAAGCTAACGGGGCATGGTTTGGAGGAGGCGCGGGGACATTCCTCTTTTTCCGGTGACGTACCGGCGTATCTCGCTCATCGCGGGGAAAAAGAGGAATGTCCCCTTTCTGCTTCCCGCTCGTCATTGCTCGCCGAGAAAACCTGTGGTTTTCCGGCATTAATTCCGAGGAGGTCTTTCAGGCCGACTTCGTGCGGTCTGAAAGCCGCTCGTCATTGAATGGTGGAGGCGACCGGAATCAAACCGGCCTGCACGCGCTTGCAAGGCGTTCGCTTTCTCAGAAACGCCCCCGTGACTGGCTCCGGCTGCGGGATTCGAACCTGCACCTGGCCGCTTAACAGGCGGCTGCTCTACCGTTGAGCTAAACCGGAAGTGATTGGCGCACCGGGGAGGTTTCGAGACTCCGCCTCCTGGGCTTCAACCAGGCGCTCTGCCGTCTGAGCTACCAGTGCAAGTTTGGTGTAGAAGGCATGGATTGCTCCTTCTACGTGTGTGGTGCCGGTCAGAGGAATCGAACCTCTATCTGCTGCTTACCAGGCAGCCGCTATTAGCCATTCAAGCCAGGCCGGCAGTTGTCGGAGAATGTGTGTCAGACACCGCACGTTTACGTCGGCATGGTTTGCCGACGAACGGTGTCTGGCACCATTCCCCTATCAGGTAATCCGCATTGTTAAAGAACGAGATTCGTCCAACGACGAATCCCGGGGCGCATCGCTCTCGGGCATCCTTGCCCTCCGCGATGTTTGTCCGTCCATGGACGGCACAAAAAAGCCCCGGTTGCACGAGCCAACCGGGGCTTTTCTTTCCCTGGTCGGAAGGCTACATGCGAATAGCCTTCCGACACATTGTTCGCAAAGCTATCTGATTAAGAATCCTCTGACACCGCCATACCCGTCACTTTCTGCAGGCCGAGCGGCGCCGCGATCGCCAGCCCAGTCCTGGTCGCGATCAAAATACTCATAGTCATTCGTCATACAGCGAAGCGCGCTTGTCGCTTCCTTGTTCGCGTAACTATTCAAGAAATTGTGTCGGTGCGTTTTCATAGGGCGGCGGACTTTACTCTCGTGCGCTAAACGTGTCAATAACATTATTGACTTTCTGAAAAGCATTTCATCGTGAAAAATATTTTACGGTCCGTTCTTACGCCAGCCGACCGCCGGCGTTCACTCGATAGCTTTCGCTGGGACATGCATGCGCTCGATCTCGCGCAGGTAGCGGCGCTCCTCGCCATCTGCGCGTTGCTGGCTCCAACCGAGGTGTTTGCGCGCGACACTGATCGCGCGCGGCAACGCGGTCCGACCCAAGTCCCGGGACAGCCCGGCCATCGAACGACGGAGCAGCACGTCCGAAATCGTGGTCGCGAGCTCGAAGCGCAAACAAAAAACGACCTCCGCCGCGATCATGTGGCTATGCGGACAGATCGTCTCGCCGAGCCGCGGCTGCTCGTCGACGAGTTCCAGAATCTGCAGAGCCCGGCTGCCGTAGACCCGCAGCAGGTGCGCCCGCGACTCGGGTCGAATAGCGTTGCATTGATCCAGCGCATCGACGGTATCGCGATAATCACCGATGCCTCCGGGCAGTGGCGTTCGCCGCGTACTGCACTTCTCGCCCCGGAAACCGATTCGGCGCGCTACACGGTCCGTGATTTGTTCCGCGAAGTTCCGATACGTCGTCAATTTGCCGCCGATCGCCGAATACAGGCCTTTCGCCGCGCGCCGGTGATGACGCAAAAGGTGGCGCCGCGTAATCGCGCCGGTCGAACCTTTGCTCTTGCGGGGCAGCGGTCGCACCCCCGTGTAGTGGAAGTGAATGTCTTTTTCGGCGAGATCCGCACTCGGAAACACGCGATTCGTCTCATCGAGGAGATAGCGGATTTCATCCTCCCCGGCCCCGGCTGCCGCGGGACTGCCCTCGTGGCGAATATCGGTTGTACCGATCAACAGCATGCCGTTCCAGGGGATAACGAAGAACGGACGCCCATCCGATTTCGCTTCTATGTAACACCCTGTCTTCGGGTGGCCGGGGAACGCGTCAACGACGATGTGGGTCCCTTTCGTGCCGCCCATGAATTTTCGCACGCGCTTCGGCAGTTTCCCGAGAAGGAAGTCGACCCACGGCCCGGTCGCATTAACGACCGTCTTCGCGCTGACATCGCGCTGACAATCGTTGCGCAGATCCGTGAAACGCACGCCTCGCACTACGCCATCGTGGGTCAAAACCTGATCGACCCGGCTGTAAGTGTGAATCGTCGCACCTGCATCGCGTGCCGCGAGCGCGTTCTCAACGACCAGGCGCTCGGCAAACGTCACTTGTGCGTCGAAATAGGTGGCAGCGCCGACGAGGTTCGAAGAGTTTAGCAACGGCAACGTATCAAGCGCCTCTTCTGCGCTGAGCATACGATGCCGCGGCAACGATTTCCCCAGCGACAGCAAGTCATACAGCCACATGCCGCAACCCACGACAAACCGACCACGCCGACCACCCTTAAAGATCGGGATCAGCAGTTCGAGCGGCCGGACCAGGTGGGGCGCGTTCCGCAGCAGTCGTTCGCGTTCGTGCAACGACTCGTATACGAGTGAGAATTCCGCATACTCGAGATAACGAAGCCCGCCATGAATCAGGCGGCTCGACCAGCGGCTCGTGCTATTGCACAGGTCGGCTTGCTCGAACAGGCAGACGCGCATGCCGCGCATCGCCGCGTCACGCGCGATTCCGGCGCCGTTGATTCCGCCGCCGATGACAATCAGGTCGAAATCAGTCGCGTGAGTATTGGTGGGCTTTGATTGCGCGTCGGACACGAGGTCACGGGCGCGTCTGTCCGCTGCCGCGGACGACGTATTTGAAGCTCGTCAGCTGCTCAGCGCCGACCGGGCCACGCGCGTGGATGCGTCCGGTCGCGATGCCGATCTCGGCACCCATGCCGAACTCGCCGCCGTCCGCGAACTGCGTCGAAGCGTTGTGCATCAGGATGGCGCTGTCGAGCTCTCTAAAGAAGCGCTCGACGTCGGCTTCATCTTCGGCGACGATCGCGTCCGTGTGGCCCGAGCCATGCGTCTCGATGTGCGCGATCGCGCCATCAATCCCGCCGACCGTGCGGATGGACAGGATCGCGTCGAGATACTCGGTCGTCCAGTCCTCGTCCGTGGCTTCTCCGATACGTTCGTCGCAGGCGCGGACTTCTGCGTCGCCGCGAAGCTCGCAGCCCGCCTCCGCCAGCGCGTCGATGATAGCCGGCAGGTGCGTACGCAACGCCGCACGATCGATCAGCAAGGATTCGGCAGCGCCGCAGATGCCCGTTCGCCGCATCTTCGCATTCAGCACGACGTCCGCCGCCATCTGTACATCCGCCGACGGATGCACGTAAACGTGACACAGGCCTTCGAGATGGCCGATGACCGGCACCCGCGCGTCCTGCTGGACCCGCGCGATCAGGTTCTTGCCGCCGCGCGGGACGATGACGTCGATGCAGCCGTCCAGCCCGGACAGCATCATGCCGACGGCATCACGGCTGCGCGTCGGCACCATCTGGATTGCGTGAGGCGACAATGACGCACTTTCGAGACCTGCCTCGAAACACGCGTGGATGCTCCTGCTCGAATTGAAGCTCTCCGATCCGCCGCGAAGAATGACCGCGTTACCCGACTTGAGGCACAGGGCGCCCGCGTCGGACGTCACGTTCGGCCGGCTTTCGTAAATGATGCCAATGACCCCGAGCGGCACTCGGACGCGCTGAATTCGCAATCCATTGGGGCGATCCCAGTCGGCAATGACCTGCCCGATCGGATCGTCGAGTGTGGCGACCTGTTCGACGCCGGCCGCCATCGCCTCGATGCGTTCCTCGTTCAGCAGCAGGCGGTCGAGCATCGAGCCGGAAAGATTGCGCGTCCTCGCTGTCTCCATGTCCAACGCGTTCGCCCGCAGGATTTCCGGTGCCTGCTCGCGGATGTGTCGTGCCGACCCGTGCAGCGCCTCGATCTTTTGATCGGGGCCGGTTTTCGCGAGTTCTCCCGCGGCCGCGCGCGCCTGGCGGCCGAGGGTCGTCATGACCTCGGCGATTTCCGTATCCAGCTGTTCGCTCGTCGCGCTCATTCGTTACCCATCCATCAGGACCAGATCGTCGCGATGTATTATCTCATCTCGACCACCGTAACCAAGCAGAGACTCAATTTCGTCGCTGCGCCGACCCCGGATCACCTCGGCGTCGCGGCTCGAATACGCCGCCAGACCCCGCGCGACCCCTCGGCCGTTCGTACCGACCACGGAAATCGCATCGCCGCGCTCGAACTCGCCCTCAACGCGCACTACCCCGACGGGCAGCAGGCTGCCGCCGCCGGCCAGCGCGCGTTCCGCGCCGGCATCGACAAAAAGTCGTCCGCGCGATATCAGGCTGCCGGCGATCCATTGCTTGCGGGCTGCCCTGGGCGACTTCCTGGGAATAAACCATGTGCACGGCTCACCGGCCTCAATCGCACGCAACGGCTCCAATCGATGGCCATTGGCGATCAGCGTCGCACAACCGGCCGCCATGCAGATTCGGGCCGCCGCGAGCTTGGTCACCATGCCGCCCGAGCCGAATGCCGTGTTCGACGCGCCGGCTCGCGCTTCGATATCGGCCGTTATATCGCGAACCTCGGGTATCAGTACCGCATCATCACTCGTCGTCGGATCGGCGGTATACAAGCCGTCGACGTCCGACAACAACACGAGGCAATCGGCGCTGACCATCTCAGCGACGCGGGCGCCGAGGCGGTCGTTGTCCCCATAACGAATTTCCTGCGTGGCGACGGTGTCGTTCTCGTTGATAACCGGGACGACGCCGAGCCGCAACAGCGTGGCGAGCGTACTGCGGGCATTCAGGTAGCGGCGGCGATCCTCGGTGTCGTCTAGCGTCAACAGCACCTGCGCGATGCGCACGCCGCGCTCATCCAACAGATCCTGGTAGGCATGCGCGAGAAGGATCTGGCCGGCCGCCGCTGCGGCCTGGTGATCCTCGAGTCGCGATTGCTCCAGTGACATGCCGAGGTACCGGCGCCCAAGCGCAATGGCGCCTGACGACACGACCAGTACCTGTTGTCCACGCTCACGCAACCGCACGATCTCATCGGCCAGCGATTCGAGCCATATACGGTTCAGGCGGCCGGTAGCGGAATCCACGAGCAGCGCGGAGCCGATCTTGATGACGACCCGCGAAGCGTCAGCCAGCGAGGGCCGCGCACTGTCTGAGCGCTTGTCAGACACCGATGTTCTGCCGGTAATGCTTCATGACTGAGTCGTCGCTGGAAACGGGCGCCCGCCGCGGGATCAGATCGTCGCGCTCAGTACCTGCTGACCGCGCGCGAGGGATAATGGACCCGAGCGAACGACCGTCAGGATTTCCGCATGGCCTCCGACCCGGTCGATGAATTCGTCGAGCTGGCCACTGCTGCCAGTCACCTCCAGCGTGTAGTTCTGCAAAGCATCGTCAAGCACTCGCGCCTGCAGTTGCTGCGCCCAGTCGCGGACTCGCTCGCCCGCCTCGTCCGGAACTCGCAGCTTCAAAATAAGCAGCTCGCGCTCGATATGGTCGCCCAGGGTCATGTCGGCGATGTTCACGACGTCGACCAGCTTGAACAGCTGTTGCGTGATCTGGGAAATGACCTGATCGGAACCGATCGACACCAGCGTCAGCCGCGAGACCTGCGGATCTTCCGTCGGCGCGACGCTGAGAGACTCGATGTTGTAGCCGCG
>CAZISL010000015.1:0-7811 GCA_964541975.1 uncultured Chromatiaceae bacterium
CCACGAGCATGTACTCGGGCAGCGCGCGCGGCAGGATGTAAGTCAGCGCATACGCCGCATCCGGCATGTCGCCGCGCCTGCTGCTCTTGATGTCGCGGCCTTCCAGCGAGCCGGGGCTCAGGAGAATCAGATTATCGATCCGATCCGGGTGCTTGGCGCTGTACCGAATCGCGATCGTGCCGCCGATCGACGTGCCGCCGATCGAGAAGCGATCGAGCCCGACCGCGTCGATGAATTTCTCCGTCAGCGCGAGCGTGCGTTCGAGCGTATAGTCGTCTGTCGGATCCGGGCCGGTCAGACCATGACTCGTGAAGTCCATGCGCACGACGCGGTAGGAGTCTTTCAATGCCTCGACCCACGGATCCCAGCCGATCAGGTTGCCGAAGTTCGCATGCAGCAACAACACGCCGGGGCCCTCTCCCTCGTCGCGGTAATGGATCCGGGCGCCGTCGACATTCATGAAGCGTGATTCGGGACTGGCGTATTTCGCCTCGAGTTCTTCGGCCGGAATATCGCGGTAAACCCACAGCGCGATCAGGATGCCGACGATCACGGTAATAAAGATTGTCGCGAAGGCGTAAGCGATGATGCGCAAGGTTTTCATTCGGCGTATTCGTGATGGCTGCGGGGTCACTACATTACCCGCTGCCGCTCGGCGTTCTCAAGCGACTGCCACCTGTCGGCGATCGAGCGGGATTCATTGACACGTTGTCGATAAACGGCACATGATGGCGACACAGAGTCGATATCATTCATCAGCAAGCCCTTATATAAGAGACAAGCTTCATGTTCATTGCGATCCGAGACCTGATGTTCGCCAAGGGGCGCTTCGTGATGGTGGGAACCGTCGTGGCGTTGGTGTCATTCCTAGTCATTATCCTGAGCGGCATGTCGTCCGGGCTCGTCAAGGCCAATATCTCGGGGCTCATGGCGCTGCCGGCGACGCACATAGCATTCGAGTGGACCGACCATCCAAGCTATAGAAACACGATGGTCGAGCGCTATATGTGGGAGGGCTGGCAGGACGCTGACGGCGTAAAGGTCGCCGAGCCGATGGGGCACACGGTTTTCAACGCGCGTACGGAAGATGGCAAGCCGATCGAGATCGCGCTATGGGGCATCGCGCCCGACTCGATCGTCGAACCAACTGTCAGCAGTGGCGAACAACTCGGCGTGCGCGAGAACGGTGTCATCATATCGCGCGATCTGCTCGACGACGGCGTCAAGATCGGCGACACGATTTTTCTGGATCGCGTGCTGACGGAACTCGTCGTCATCGGCGTCGTCGGGGATAGCCGGAACATCGGGCATCTGCCCATCATTTACGCGCCGCTGCGCAAGTGGCAGGAAGCGACCTATGGTCCGCCGGGCGGGGCCCCGCCGGGCGAGAAACTGCCGGACGTAGTCTTCGACTTTGTCAGCATCATCATGCTGCAGCTCGAAGAGGGCGTCGACACCGTCGCACTCGACGACGAACACGAGACGATCACGATGGATCGCCAAGCCTACTATGCCGCATCAACGGGTTTTACTTCGGAAGTACGATCCGTACAAATGATCCAGACCCTGTTGTTCGTCATATCTGCGGTCGTGATCGGCGCGTTCTTCTCGATTTGGACGATTCAGCGCACCAAAGAGATCGGCCTGGTCAAGGCGCTCGGCGCGTCGAACTGGTATTTGATTCGGGACGCGCTCGGTCAGGCGTTCCTGCTGATCACCGCCGGTATTCTGGTCGGCAGCGCGTGCTCTTTGTTGTTTCGAAACGTGGTTGCCGATACGGAGTTGCCGTTCATGCTGGAAGTCGACACGCTGACCGGCGCAATGGTGGCACTGCTGATCGCCGGCCTGATCGGCGCCGTCATATCAGTTAATCGCATCACACGCATCGATCCGATTATCGCCCTCGGGCGCATCCAATAGCGAGGTTAGTTCGATGAGTGCGAGTCTCGAAGTAAAAAACGTGTCGCTTGTTTTCGGTGACGGTCCTGAACAGGTTAAAGCGCTCGACGACGTAAGCATATCGATCGATGCGGGTGAATTGATGATCGTTCTCGGCCCCTCCGGCGCCGGCAAGTCGAGCTTGTTGGCCGTTTGCGGCGGTCTGCAAACACCGACGTCCGGCAATGTCATCATTGACGAAATCGACATCAACGACATGCCCAAGTCGAAGCACACAAAGATTCGGCGCGATAGTATCGGCTTCGTTTTCCAGCAGTCGAATCTGATCCCGTCGTTGACGTCTCTGGATCAGCTGCTATTGCTGACGCACGTGCGAGGTCGGCGCCCAAACTCGGCTGATCGCAAGAAGGCCATGGAGATGCTCGAAGAGGTCGGTATGGCGTCGAAGGCGGATCGACGGCCCAATGAGTTGTCGGGCGGCGAGCGTCAGCGAGTCGGCATCGCCCGGGCGTTCATGACGGAACCGAAGATCCTGCTCGTCGACGAGCCTACGTCGATGCTGGATCGAAACCGCGGCCACCAGATCGTCGAGTTGCTCAAGCGCGAGTGTCATGAGCACAATGTCGCGACGCTGATGGTGACTCACGATCAAAGTATTCTCGACCAGGCGGATCGGATCGTCGAGATTAGCGATGGCCGGTTGACTGAGCCGGCGGCCGCAGCCGCGAGAGTCGCCAGCGCCTGACATGCCGAGGATCGCCGCCGAGAACATCGAGGAGCACCTGCGTCAGCAGACGGAGCGCATCCTCGACGCCGCGCGCTGGTCGTTCGCGGAGAACGGCTATCGCGGCACCGACCTCGGTCGAATTGCGAAGCGCACCGGGCTCGCGCGCAATTCGTTGTATCGCTATTTCCCCAGCAAGGACCACATCCTGGTTGCGGTTCTGCAGCGCGAGATGGCGCCGTACGTCGAGCGGTCGAACGCGCTCGATCGCGATTTTCCTGATCCGGAGAAACGCATCGATGCCTGGCTGAACCTGCAGATGGAGCTGGCGGCCGGCCCGTGCCATTCGATGATGGGAATGCTCGGGGACATGACAGACGCGTCCGACGATCTGCGCCGGCAGATCGGGTCGTTACACGTTGGGCCGCGCGCTGCGCTGGAGACGGTCGTCGCCGAGTTACTCGACGGCAGCGGCAGGGATCAGGAGGTCGTCAGCGGCATGATTGCGGCCATGGTGCAGTCTGCCGGCGGCGCTGCGATGTATTCCGATGACCCGGAGGCGGTCATCGCTGAATTGAAGAAATCGGTCGGCAACGTGCTGGCCAATGGAGGTTGATATGACGATTGAACTCGGAAAGTCCGCTGCGGTAGCGGCGATCGTGTGTGTTTCGCTGGCCGGGGCCGGCACCTGGGCCGTCGCGCAGGATCACAGTCACCATGGACATTCGTCCGTGCCGGACATGGACGAAGACGGCAAGCGCCTCGAGAGCTACCAGGTCAAACACGACATGGACGAGGAGACGCTGCAGGCCCTGCGCGACAAGATCGCGTTGTATCGTGGTATGACGGATCGCGAACTGAATATGAATATGTCCGCGATGGGTCCCAACTACGAATGGTATGTCAGCGATCTTTCACTGGAAGGAGACACGGGGGTGCTGATCCTGTCGCACGGCGTCGGCAAGAACAGCGATCGGATGTTGCGCGATACGCTGCGGCCGATCGGGGCGGAGCAGCCGACGGCGCTCGCTTTCGGTATGGCCATGATGACGTCCTCGCATCTGCAATCGACCGTCGACGACCTGACGGAGCGCGGGGCCGCGACGATCGTTCTCGTCCAGAACGGCACCACGACCAATTACAACACCCTGACTCGGCAATGGAAGTACATCTTCGGCCTCGGCGAGGAAGCAACATACCTGGAAGTTCCGGTCATCAATTCCGATGCAACCTTCATCATGTCGGAACCGTTCGGCGACCATCAGCTGATTACTGATATTTTGTACGATCATGTGAAAGAGGTTAGCGAGAACGCCGCCAACGAGGTTGTCATCATCGTCGGTCATGGTCCCGAAGATAACGTGGACAACGAGCCGGATCTCGAGATCCTGAGCGCGCACGTGGAACGCATCAAGGCGAAGGGTGAGTTCGCCGACGTGCGAATCATCAATCTGCAGGACGACGCGATTCCGCCGATCCGCAAGTCGAACGTCAAGAAGCTGCGCCGGTGGATACAAAAAGCCGATGACAAAGGGCAGGACGTCATCGTCGTTGCGATCGCTGCGGCGAGTCATGGCGTGCAGACGCATATCGCCAACGACCTGCGGGGGCTGGACTACACGTTTGCGGACAAGGGGATGTCGGAACATCCGAAGTATATTGAGTGGTTGGCTTCGGCGATTGATGAGACTTTGGCGGCGACGAACTAGCTTCTTTTGGCCACGCGGCCGCACGGCGAGTCCGGAACTGTTTTTCCGAGACACGCCGTGAATACATCCCTGTAGGCTCGGGGGCGGCGTCCCTGCCGCCCACGGTCTCGGAAAAACAGTTCCGGACTCGCCGCGCTCGATCTTGCGTGTTTGATCGCCACTCGCCTCGCTCCATTTCGTCGCGGCGTGGCTATTCGCCTCGCTACTGCTTGACTATGCCCACCTTAACGCCCAGCCACTTCAGGGTGGCGGCGAGGAGGAGTAGCAGGGTGATGGTCTGGGCGAGCATGACGGAGGCGAGTTTGCCTTTCTTGAAGAGCACCAGGGCCGTGGCTGCGGCCGTCAGTTCTTCGGGGTAGGCGCCGACGGTGATGATTGCCGAGATGTTCTCGCCCCAGTCGAACAGGGTCGGTATCAGGAAGAGGGCGAAGAGGTTTTTTGCATCGATCTGTGCGTATTTACCGGGTGCAAGGTGGCGTAGTGCGAAGGCCGCGACGGCTGCCATCGTCAGGCCCGCGAAGAACGGGAAGTAGAAATCGATGAACATGAAGGCCGTGTAGAGGGCGCGGGCGTGTTCGTCGTAGTTCGGCAGCTGGGCGAAGATCTGCTCGACCGTCAGCTCGTTCTGAAAGTCGAACATCTGCGCGCCGACGATCCCTTCGAAGGGCACGTTGATGTTCAGAAAGACGAAGTAGAGCGAGCCGAACGCGAATACCGTCGACATGATCCATAGCCATGCTGATTTGGATACGCGTATGACGAGGTCGTTGTACCAGCGCATGAGTCGATCCCCCCGATGACCTGCGGCCATGATACCGGCCCCGCGCGGGCCGGTGCTATAGTTGGCGTCGTTGGGCAACCCACAAAGGAAAACAGTAAATGGCTTACTGGCTCATGAAATCCGAGCCGCATGCGTTCAGTATTGACGACCTGAAGGGCGTGCGGCGCAATAGCTGGGACGGCGTTCGTAACTACCAGGCGCGCAACATGATGCGCGACGATATGAAGAAGGGCGACCTGGCTTTCTTCTATCACTCGAACTGCAAGGAGCCCGGTGTCGTCGGCATCATGAAGATCTGCCGCGAGGCATATCCGGACAACATCGAATTCGGCCGCAAGGGCAAGAAGGTCAAGGTCAACGCGAACCTGGATGACCCGACGTGGTGCATGGTCGACGTGCAGTACCAGCGCAAGCTGAAACGCAATATCACCCTGCAGGAATTACGGACCCATCCCGTGATTGCCGATTTCGCCCTGCTGCGCAAGGGCA
Organism: uncultured Chromatiaceae bacterium; assembly: GCA_964541975.1. Taxonomy (GTDB): domain Bacteria; phylum Pseudomonadota; class Gammaproteobacteria; order Steroidobacterales; genus SMWD01. The sequence continues at coordinate 5,603 of CAZISL010000015.1, forward strand.
ACCGGCTGTCCGTTATGCCGGTCAGTGAGGAGCACTGGGATTACATACTCGGACTCGAGTAACCGATCGAGGTAACGAGTGGACCGCACCGAGCGTTTCTACAAGATCCAGCGATTGCTGAACCGGCGCAAGGCGGTGCCGCGCGACGCGTTCCTGAATGAGCTCGAGGTCTCGCGCGCGACCTTCAAGCGCGACCTTGAGTATCTCCGCGACCGGATGCAGATGCCGATCGTGTACGACCGGGAGCTGGGCGGCTACCGTATCGACGAATCGGCCGCCACGGCCCACCTGTTCCAGCTGCCGGGTCTGTGGTTCAGTTCGGAAGAGGTTCATGCGCTGCTGACGATGGAGCATCTGCTCGAACGCCTGCAGCCGGGGCTCCTCGGTCCGCAGCTGCGGCCCCTCAGGGACGTTATCCGGAAGAGCCTCGAGAGCGGCGATTTCACGGCGAGCGAGGTCGCCAGGCGTATCCGGATCCTGCAGGTCGGCGTGCGGCCGGTCGAGTCGACGACGTTCCAGGCGATTTCGTCCGCATTGCTGTCCCGTCGGCGTCTCGTCATCAAGCACTATCGCCGCGCGCGCGACGAGACCCTCGACCGCGAGATCTCGCCCCAGCGGCTCGTCTACTACCGCGACAACTGGTATCTGGATGCGTGGTGTCACCTGCGCAAGGCGCTGCGGACGTTTTCCGTCGATGTCATCAATGACGCGACCGTCACGTCAAAACGTGCTCGCGAGATCACGGACCACACGCTGGACGAGACGCTCGGCGCAGGCTTCGGCATCTTCTCCGGCCGGCGCACGGAGAACGCGGTACTGCGTTTCTCTCCCGTGCGCGCGCGCTGGGTCTCGCGAGAGACATGGCATTCGGAGCAGGACGGTCACTTCGAGCTCGACGGCGCCTACCTGCTGACCGTGCCGTATAGCGATCCGCGCGAACTCGTCATGGATATCATGAAATATGGGGCCGACGTCGAGGTGCTGGCCCCGGCCTCGCTGCGCGAGCGGGTCGCTAACGAGATCGCCGCCGCATCCGAACTGTACTCTGGCGCAAAAAAATGAAAGGAGGCTATATCGCGAATGTCGATGCACGCGATGAAGCGACGGCTGAAATCCAGCAATGGATGTTGGATCGGATTCCTGTTTCGCAGGTGCCCGCGTCCATCAGGCGAAGGGGCTGCGCGCCGCGCCTGACAGTCTCCAACCGTGCGGACTAGATTATTGAGATGACATCCCCTGTCACCACAGATTCAGTCTGGCAAGCACTTTGCTCGCATAATTTCGCGGTGCTTTCATGGGTAACGCCTGCAGGCGAGGCTCGTTCCACCGGCATCGTTTATCTCGTCAAAAATCGGAAACTGATCATCGGTGCGGAGAGCACCTCGTGGAAGGTGCGCCACATCCGGGCTAACCCTCACGTATCGATGACGATGGTATCCAAAAGGCGGATCATCTTCCTGCCGTGGATTCCGTTGCCGGACGCGACCATTGCTTTTCACGGCCGGGCCCGGGTAATCGAACCTGCAGATATCGATCAGAAGATCCTCCAGGAGTTGGAAAAGGGGATGGCACCCGATCCCGAGAGGAAGGCGAACACGTGTTTCATCGAGGTCACGGCGGAGGGTGATTTCCTGACCTATGGCATTGGCGTCCCTGCCACGGCGATGGGCGACCCACACAAGGCGATGGGCCGGGTGGCCGTCGGCTGAGCTGCTCGCCATGGTCCACATCTGGCCGCTAGCTGCCGTCCTGGCGGCAAATCTACGTCCGCTTCTCGCCCGAAAGCAGCCATTTTATGCCGCTTGGCAGCGATGTCGGCTTTCGTCCCAAAGCGGACATTTTCGGTGCGGCACCACGAGGCCTCTCTCGATCAAGGCTTTCTGCGCGTATGCGGGAGAAATGCTATATATGGTCGTAGATATCAGGGGCGTCAACGTTTGTCATGAACCAACTTGCTTTGCGGCAAGTGGGTGATTAATCTGAACCTTTCTAAAAATAGTAATAGCCCGAATAACAATAACTAAGGGCTTCGGCAAAGTAGCTGCAGCTCGCGTCGGGTCCCGCCCGACGAGGGGATTAAAATGGCGGAGCGCAGTGGTCTGTTTCTTGTGCACGGGCATCCTACCGGGTATCGCCCTTTAATTCTGATCGTGGCGCTGCTGTTCGGGGTGAGCATGACGCTTGGTGGCTGCGGCGGCAGTAGCGGCGG
>CAZISL010000016.1:0-9391 GCA_964541975.1 uncultured Chromatiaceae bacterium
GGCGAGCGGATGTCGTCCCTGGAATCGTCATATTATGACTTCCTGCAACGCCAGCAGCCGGTGTCTGCGAGCGACCGGATCCTGCTGGTCGACACGGGACCCGACTCGGGCGGCGGCAACCTGTGGGATTCGGGCCGAATCTCCTCGGTCATCAACGCCCTGAACGCAGCCGGCGCTTCCGTGATTGTGCCCGTCGAGGCGCCCCCGGCCAACACCCAGATGCCGGACATCGAGCAACTCGCGGCGCTCGCCGAACTGGAAGAGCGCGCGCGCAAGGTCTCCGGCAACGACACCGGCACGAACCTCGCCGATCAGTTAGCCGATTTCCGCCGCCAGTACGACCAGCAGGCGCAGATCACGGCGACCGTCAAGGACGCCGGCAACGTTGTGCTGGCGGTCGTCGCGCGGCCCACGCGCCAGGGGCTCGAGGATGCGAAGAATGACTGCCTGCGCCACACGTTGCCGACCGACATGGCCGCCGGTGGCCCATGGATCCAGGAAGCACCCGGCACCCTGACGCTGTCGAACCTGCTGTGCGACAGTGCGACCAACGCTGGCTTCCTCGACTTCTGGCCTGACAACGACGGCATCGTGCGCCGAACGCACCTGGTCGCCAAGTCGGATACTCGCGTGTTTCCAGCACTTTCGGTCGCCATCGCGCAGGCGCAGGAGAGTGGCGACGTCGAGATCGACAGCGCCAACAAGCTCAAACTGAATAACTCTGAGATTGAGACCGGCCCGGGATTCGCGAGCCTGATCCGCTACTACATGTCGCCAACCGGGCAGAACGTATTCGATACAGTCGAATCCGATTCTCTGTTGAGCGGCGAAGCGCCCGGCGACCTGGTGCGTGATCGCATCGTTCTGCTCGGTAACATGGCCGATCGGTCGACGGCAAATTACCGGACGCCGTTCACGGAACACATGCCGCTGGCGATGCTGCTGGCGACGACGCTGTCGAACGTCCTGCAGTCCGACTTCGTCGTGCGGCCGAACTGGTTCGGCTCTGCCGAACTCGGCATCCTGCTGTTGCTCGGCATCGTCATCCTGCTGGTCGCCCCGACGCTGACCGCCAACAGAGCGGCCGTCAGCCTGTTGCTGGTCGTCGGTATCCTGCTCGCGGTCGAGGCCTACCTGCTGCTCGCACACGGCGTCTGGCTGCAGCTGGTCACGGCGACGCTATTCGCCGTGCTCGGCATCGGCTCGATCCAGGCGTTGAACATGCTTCGCCCCGCCACCGCCACGAACACCGCCGAAACCGGTTCCGTCGTCAGCATCGCACCGGTCGACGACGAAGATGAACTCGATCTCGCGTTTTCCGTGCTGCGTCAGCAAGGTGATTCGGACGTCACCAAGAAACGCATGTACGACATCGCGATGACACACGGCAAGCGCCGCGAGTTCGCGAAAGCCGAGCGCGTGCTCGCGTATCTGCATGGCATGGATTCCGAATACCGCGATGTCACTGACAAGCTCAAGGCGCTGTCGGGCGCGCGCCGGAAACCCACCGAGGCTAACCAGGTCCAGCCGGAACTTCCCGAGGAGCAGGATCCGGACGAGACCGGGACGACCGGCCACACCCTCGGCCGCTACCAGCTCGAGAAGACCCTGGGCCGCGGTGCGATGGCGACGGTCTATCTCGGCGTAGACCCCAAGATCAATCGCAAGGTCGCGATCAAGACGATCGCGCTGGCGGAGGAATTCAGCGAGTCCGATCTCGATGCCGCGAAGAACCAGTTCCGCCGCGAGGCCGAATCGGCCGGCCGCCTGAACCATCCGAATATCATCGCGATTTACGACACCGGCGAAGACGGCAATGTCGCCTATCTCGCCATGGAGTACTTCGAAGGCACGGCGCTCAATCATCACGCACTCGCGGAGAACCTGCTGCCGCCGAAATGGGTGCTGGAGCTGACCGCGCGCGCAGCGGAAGCGCTGCATTATGCGCACGGTCAGGGCGTTGTCCACCGCGACATCAAGCCGGCGAACCTGATGTACGATGCAGCCAGCGATCAGCTGAAGATTACCGACTTCGGTATCGCCAGGCTGACGGACACGAGTCGCACCAAGACCGGGATTATTCTTGGCACACCTTCGTACATGTCTCCGGAACAGTTGTCTGCGAGCGCGGTCACCGGCAAGTCAGACCTGTACTCGCTCGGCATCACGATGTATCAGCTGCTGACCGGCACGACGCCGTTCCGCTCGGATTCGATTCCGAAGCTGATGGACAAGATCATGAATGAGAAGCACCGACCGATCAGCAGTGTTCGGGACGACATCCCGGTCGAGGTCGACATGGTGCTGGACAAGGTGCTGGCGAAGAATCCCGACGATCGATTCCCGAACGGTCGCGCGATGGCGTTGGCGTTGCGGGACTGTTGTAGTACGTTAGATGGCTAGTCGTCCCCACCGATTGCGTTTATGAGTCTTTCCAGCAAATTTAACTGCGTCGAGCTCACCGACACGGGGAAGGTGCGCGATCACAACGAGGACGCAATCGGCACCGATGCCGACACCGGACTCATGGTACTGGCGGACGGCATGGGTGGCTATAACGCCGGCGAAGTCGCCAGCGGCATCGCAGTCAAGACCGTACTGGAACTCGTCGTCGAAGCCTGTGCGCGAGAAGACCGCACCTCGCCGGAACCGGAAACCGGCCTGATGCGCCAAACTATTGTCTTGCGCGATGCCGTCGCGCGCGCCAACAAGGTCATCCACCAGACCGCCAAGAATCAGCCACAGTGCGAAGGCATGGGCACGACGATTGTCGCTTGCCTGTTCTACGACAACCGGATCTCGATCGCCCACGTTGGCGATGCGCGGCTCTACCGCCTGCGTCGGAATCTGTTCGAACAGATCACGCTGGACCACTCTCTGCTACAGGAGCTCGTCGACCGCGGCTTCTACTCACAGGAGGAAGCCGCGCGCTCGACGAACCGGAACTACGTAACCCGGGCGCTGGGCGTCGAGCCGGCCGTGCAGGTCGAGATCCAGGAATTGGAGGTCCAGCCGGACGACGTTTACCTGCTCTGTTCAGACGGTCTGCCGGACATGGTGGAAGACGAAGATATTCACTTAACTATCAGCACTTTTAGTGCTAACCTTGAAACTGTAGGTCAACAGTTGATTCAGCTCAGCAATGATCATGGGGGTAAGGACAATATCTCGGTCATACTGGCCCATGCGCGCGAACCCTTCCCTGCGCATAACGGTGTCTTTTCCAAAATCAAGCAACTTTTTCGATGAGCACGGGTTGTTATGGCTAGATTAATTCTGTCCCTGAACGGTCAAACGATGGCCGAATACAACATGACCAAGGAGCGCTACACGATCGGGCGGCTGCCCGACAACGATGTACGCATCGATAATGCGACGGTCAGCGGCCATCACTCGCTGATCATCAACATCCTGAACGACTCGTTCCTGGAAGATCTGAACAGCACCAACGGCACCTACGTCAACGGCAAGCTGATCAAGAAACATGCGCTGCAGCACGGCGACGTCGTCACCGTCGGCAAGCACCAGTTGCGTTACGTCGATGCCGACTCGGTCGAAGAGGATGACGACGATGAGTTCGCACGCACCATGGTCATCGACAGCTCGGACGTCGCTGCACGCGCGAATAGCGCTAACGGTGGCAGCGCACCTTCCGGCATGCATCCGGGCGCCAACGAGACGATCGGCTCCGACACCGGCGCCAAACCGATCTCGATTGCCAAGGTGCAGGTTCTGAATGGCACGTTCTCGGGACGCGAAGTCGTGTTGAACAAGGCTGTCACAACGCTGGGCCGCCCCGGCGCACAGGTCATCGCGATCACGCGCCGCGCGGACGGTTATCACATCGTCCAGGTCGAGAATGAGGAAGGTCGCTCGCCACCGAGCGTCAACGGCGATGGGCTGAGCGCGAAGGCGCGCCAGCTCGCCGACAACGACGTCATCGAGATCATCGGCATCAAGATGGGCTTCTTCACCGATTAGCGACCACCTGAAACCCTCAGGCGGCACAATCCTGCGTTGAGCTCCGCCGCAGTCCCGGACAATGATAGCTAGCGCCGGGGCAAACGATGCTCATGTACCAGCGCGTACACTGCGCTCGTTTTGCGGAACTCGCCTTGTCTTGCACTCGCCTGAGGGTTTCAGGCGGCCACTAATTTTCCGCTTCGACTATTCGCTCGACGCGATTGCCGACGCCGGTCAGTAATTCGTACGGACTCGTCACCGCCCTTCCGGCCAGTTCCGCCACGTGCGGCTGGTCACCCCACAGCGTGACTGTGTCACCCGTGCGCGCGGCCGGCACATCCGTCAGGTCGATACTGATCATATCCATCGAAATCCGGCCGACGACCGGGGCCATGGCGCCTGCAACGACCACCGGGGATCCGCCCGGCATACGCCACGGGTAACCGTCGGCATAACCGACATTGACGACACCGATGCGACTGTCACGCGCAGCTTGCCATTCGCCGCCATAACCGACGCGGGCGCCTTTCGCTAGCTCGCGGATCGTCGTCAGGCACCCCTCGAAGCTCATAGCCGGGCGCAACCCGGCATCCGCCGGTGGCTGGCCGGCGAACGGCGAAACGCCGTACAACATCAGCCCGGGGCGGATCCAGTTTCGCCCGGAATATTGCAACGGCCCGCCCGACGTCAAAGCATCCGGCCAGCCGAGGATCCCCGCGGAGTTCGCAACGCTGACGTCGCCCTGCCAGTCGCCGATCGCAGCCCCGAAGCACTTCAGCTGCTCCTCTGTCGCGGCGTTATCCAACTCGTCGGCCGATGCGAAATGCGTCATCAGGACTGGCTCGCCGTCGACGCCCTTGCAGTCACGTAACCGGACGATAGATTCCGCCGTGTCGGCCGGCGCGATACCGAGCCGTCCCATACCGCTGTCGATCTTGAGCCACACGGCCAATGGTGCGCGGGAACCCAAAGTCTCCAGCAGGTCGATCTGCGACAGGTCGTGCACGACGACCTGCAGGTTGTGATCACGCGCGATCACCACATCGTCGTGACCGAGGGATTCGCTCATGACGACGATGTCTTTGTCGGTGGAATGCCTGAGCGCGACAGCCTCCGCGAAACGGGCCACCGCGAACGCGTCGGCCGAATCGAGGATGCGGGCGACGTCCACCATGCCGTGACCATAGGCATCGGCCTTGATGACGGCGAGTACGGGACAACCCGGCGCTGCGGCGCGGGCACGGTCGAGATTGTTTCGAAGCGCTGCCGGCCGGATTCTGGCGACGGCCGGCGAGGCCATCAAAAGACCTCGATTTCCGGCACGTAGTTCTCGAACTTCGTGAACTGGCCGAGGAAGGTCAATGGGAATTCGCCAACGGGACCATTTCGCTGCTTGGCGATATTGATATCGGCGATCCCTTTACGCGGCGTTTGCTTGTCGTAGATTTCTTCACGATAGATGAAGATGATCAGGTCGGCGTCCTGCTCGATGGCGCCAGACTCACGCAGGTCAGACATGATCGGCTTCTTCTCGGTCCGCTGTTCGACACTTCGATTCAGCTGCGACAGGGCGATGATCGGCACCTCGAGCTCGCGCGCCAGTGCCTTCAGCGAGCGCGAAATCTCGGAGATCTCCGTCGCACGATTCTCGGTGTTGCCGGCAACCTGCATCAGCTGCAGATAGTCGACGACGATCAGCGACAGGCCATGCTGACGTTTCAGCCGACGCGCGCGGGCACGAATCTCGGTCGGCGTCAGCGCGGGCGTATCGTCGATATACATCGGCGCCTCGGACATCATCTGGATCGCGCCGTTGATCCGCGGCCAGTCTTCGTCGCCGAAGCGGCCATTGCGCAAGTGCGCCTGATTGACCCGGCCAAGCGAAGAAATCATGCGCAGTGCCAGCTGCTCCGTGGACATCTCCATACTGAAGACGGCGGTCGGCTCCGGCTTGACCGGGTTCATCGCCGCGTTTTCCGCAATGTTCAATGCCAGCGAGGTCTTGCCCATCGACGGACGCCCGGCGACGATGATCAGATCGCCTTTCTGCAAACCCGCGGTCATCTCGTCGAACATGGTGTAGCCGGTGGCAAGTCCGGTGACAGCCTCCTGATTCTGGTGACGCTCATCGATCTGATCGATCGTCGTGGGCAAAACTTCACGAAGATGAACGAACCCGGAGCCGCGGCGTTTTCCCTGCTCCGCGATCTCGAAGACCTTGCGCTCGGCCTCGTCGACAAGTTCGTGGATCGGCCGGCCTTCAGTGTGATAAGCGCTGCCCGCGATTTCGTTGCCCGCCTGGATCAGCCGTCGCAGCAAAGCCCGCTCGCGAATGATCCTGGCGTATTCAGCAACATTGGCGGCACTCGGGGTATCCGCGACGAGGCTGCCGAGGTAACCGAGACCGCCGGCATCGACCAGTTCGGCGCGCTTCTCGAGGTACTCAGACAGCGTGACGGCATCGCATGGCTGGCTGCGTTCAGACAGCTGTCGAACGGCGTCGAAAATCAGACGGTGGTCGTTGCGGTAGAAGTCGTCACCCGTCACCTGGTCGGCAACGCGATCCCAGCCGCTGGCGTCGAGCATCAACCCGCCGAGCAGCGCTTGCTCGGCCTGTGTCGATTGGGGTGGCAGGTTCAGCCGATCCGGTGCATCGGGATACTGGTCGTGATCGGGGATCGCTGACACCATTGCCTCTCGTCAGCGTCAGGCCGACGTGTCTTCCGCGTTATCATCGCCCACTTCTTCCTGATCGCCAGCCGGCGCATCGAAATCCTCGATTTCGACTGGCGGCTCGCCGTCGGAGACGACTTCGACACGCAGGTTAACGTTGACATCGGAACTCAGGTGAATCTCGATTTCATGCTCACCGAGCGTGCGCAGCGGACCGTCCGGGAGGCGGACCTCGCTGCGCTCGACCGGAACGCCGGCTTCCGTACACGCTGCGGCGATGTCGATCGTGCCGAGAGAACCGAAGATCTTGCCCTCGGTACCGGCCTTGGCGAGCAATTTGATACGCAGCGCGCCGATCTGCTCGGCACGTACGCTCGCCGACGCCATTTCGTCGGCTTGCTTGCGCTCGAGTTCCGCGCGTCGTTCCTCGAATATCGCGATGTTCGCGGGGGTCGCCAGCGTCGCCTTGCCTTTCGGCAGCAGGTAATTCCGACCATAACCCGAACGAACCTTGACGCGATCACCGATCGTGCCGAGGTTGTCGATTTTTTCCAGCAGGATGACTTCCATTTTTCGTCGCTCTCCGTCGACTGGCTAACGCCAGATTAAACCAAATCGATTGCGAACGGTACGCACGCGAGCGCGCCTACCGTACGTTGGAACCTGCTCTGCGCAGGTTGTACCAGTTGTCTGCAAAACCGACCGAAGCCAGCAAAAAAAGCACCATGACCGAAATCGAAGCACCCATAAAAAACGGCAGGTATACCGGGACCAGTGCCACCCACGGCAACCCTCTCGCCGAGACCAGCCAGTGCACGACGGCCAGCCCCTGAAACACGAAGCCAACGCCAAGCAACAACAGAGCGTTACCGGCCGCCTCCCCGGGCAGAAACAATGTCCCTATGCCCGCCAGCACGGCGACAGCTCCGAGTACGTATCCGAGCCTGATCTGCACGAACATGTTCCGGAACGCCGGGCCGCCGGAGCCACTCGCCCACCAGGCGCCGATGATCAAAGCAATCATCGAACTACTGATGACGCTCGCTCCAACGAGTCCACTCATTGTCGGCGCGAGTTGCAGCAGCGCATCGGGTTCGCTGAACTGCATGCCCAGTTCGGACATTTGCTGCGCGAAGTTGCTCAGCACGCCTTCCCAGAACCCGATCGTGTCGCCTACGACGAGCGAAAACACCACCAGGCTCACCAGTCCGATCACGAGCAGCACCTGCAACGCCAGCGTCAGCGAACCATAGACGCCGGTCAGCGTTCCCAGCAGAATCGCGACGGACCAGGTCGACGCGCCGCTGATCGCGATTTGCGACCACATGCCGCCCGCGATCGCCGTCACGATAGCCAGAACCACCATCGCCGCGACGGCGTCGAATACGGCTTCCCGCCAGCCTTTCGCGACCGCGACCGCTACGACGATCGCCGCGCTCAGCACGCCGGTCAGCGGCAATGGCAATAAGCCGGCAATCAGGCCGACGCGAGCGCCACGATGCTGAAGTACCCAGCGTCCGAAACCGGATCGCATGATTCAGTCCCGGCCGGCACGCAGCGGCGCCAACCTGTCCCGCTCAATGCTTGTCGGTGTAGGGCAGCAAGGCAAGAAAGCGTGCTCGCTTGACCGCGGTCGCCAACTGACGCTGGTAGTGCATCTTGGTACCGGTGATGCGGCTCGGCACGATCTTGCCGGTCTCGGTTACGTAGTTGCGCAGCGTGTCGAGATCCTTGTAATCGATCTCCTTGACACCATCAGCTGTGAACCGGCAAAACTTGCGTCGTCGAAAGTATCTGCTCATTGTGCTGCCTTGACCTCTTCGGTTGCCTCGGCATCCGCTTCCGCGGGCGCCGCCTCTTCCTCAACTTCTTCGGTTGCCGAAGCATCCGCTTCCGCGGGCACTGCTTCTTCCTTGACCTCTTCACTAGCGTCTGATTTTTCCGGCTCCTCCGCGACGGGCTCGGCCGGCTTTTCGGCGGGCTTGTCGTCAGTCGATGAACGAGAATCGCCGGCATCATCGCTCTTCGACCCTTCCGGCTTGGCGAGCAGCGACGGCTCGGTGATCGCCTCGTTACGCTTGATGACGAGATGACGCAATACCGCGTCATTGAACTTGAACGCGCCCAGAATCTCGTCGAGCGCGCTCTTGCCGCACTCGATATTCATCAGCACGTAGTGCGCCTTATGCAGCTTGGCGATTGAGTGAGTGAGTTGGCGCCGCCCCCAGTCTTCGAGTCGGTGGACGTTGCCCCCACTCGTTGTAACGATCGACTTATAGCGATCGACCATGGCAGGGACCTGCTCGCTCTGGTCCGGATGGACCAGAAACACGATTTCGTAATGTCTCATTGTGACTCCCTTCGGATTAAAGCTACCGGCCAAAGCCGTGCAGCAAGGAGGACCGTGAATGCGTGATTCCGGATTTATCCGGTAATCGCCGCTCCGCGGGAGGCAGAATCCTACCGGACGACCGCCCGGCTCGCAAGGACTAACAGTCCTGGCAGGCCCGTCAGGACGACCGCTGGCGCAGGCACTCGTAGAGGCAGACGCCGGTCGCTACGGACACGTTCAGGCTCTCGACGGCGCCCCGCATCGGCAGGCTGACCAGCTCGTCGCAACGCTCGCGCGTCAGGCGACGCAATCCGGAGCCCTCGGCGCCCAGCACGATGGCCAGACCCGGCTTGAGATCGACCTCGTATAGCGACTTTTCCGCCGCATCGTCCGTCCCGATCAGCCAGATGCCCTCCGCGGCCA
>CAZISL010000017.1:0-6751 GCA_964541975.1 uncultured Chromatiaceae bacterium
GACCATTTGCTGGCGATCGATGACCAACGCATCGAGTCGCTCGACGATCTGATCGAGGCGATCGAAGCCCGGCAACCGGGTACCTTCGCGGTGCTCGACCTGGTGCGCCTCGAGCCCTACGCCGGCCAGTTTCTTTGGGACGTGCTGGCCGAGATTCGACTGGATGAGGCTGAAATGATTGAGTTCGGGCGATAGCGACGAACTGGAAGCCGAGATCATGCAGCTCGCCGCCCGGATCGCTGCTGCCACCTACCGTCTGTTGGCCCTGGTCGCCGAGTTCGACGCGCGGAATGTCTGGTCCGAATGGGGCGTGCGTTCCTGCGCGCACTGGCTGAACTGGAAGTGCAACATCGGCATGAACGCGGCGCGCGAGTCAGACGCCCTCGAGCGCAGGCACAATGCGCTCGCCGATCACGCGGATCGCATCAATCGGGTCGTTGTAAAGACACAGCGCGATACCCGTCGCACCCGCCGCCCGCATCTCTTTGAAGCGCTCGACCTGAGCGTCGATCTCGTCGACAGCACAGGCCGTCACACCACGATCGACAATCTTATCGACCAGTGCCCGCGGCGGGCCTTCGATGTCGGAAGATCTGCGGTAGGCACGCACGAACGCCGGGTAATGCCTGGCGATCTCGGCCGCTTCTGCTTCGCTGACGACGTCGTGGATGTACGGATCCCAGATCGTCCCACGCGCCATCAGATAGAGCCGCGCCTCGGCCATGGCTTCCTCGCGCGTTTCCTTGATATGGCAGGCCCAGAAGTTAATCACCGGAAACGTGGCCTTGTCGCGACCGGTTTCTGCCAGGACCGGGTCGATGTGTTCGCGTGCCCAGCGCAGTCGATCCGGCGTGAAGTCGCTTGTCATGATGCCGTCGGCATAACGCGCCGACATGCGAAGCATCTGTTCCTTATTGGCCGCCCCGTAAATTGCCGGCGGCGGGGCCTTGGCCCAGCCTGTATTGAGACCCTGAACGCGGAACAGCTCGCCCTCGTATGAAACGCGTTCGCCGGCCGCCGCAAGGTGCAGGATTTCCAGGCATTCGCGCACGGCGCGCACCATACGTTCGGGCTTTTTGCCCATCGAGTCGAGCGTGCCGCCGCCCCCTCCGACCGCGACCTGCGCCCGCCCGCCGGCCATCTCGTTGAGCGTCATCAGCAGCTTGGCCATCTGCATCGGATGCTCTTCGTAAGGGCTCAACGCGGTCGGACCCATGCGCAGTCGCTGCGTGCGCTCGGCCAGCGGTACAAAATTCACGAACGGGTCGCGGCCGTCGAGGTGGTTGGATACCCACACGCCGGAGATGCCGTACCCATCGGCCAGTTCGCCGAGTGCGGCGAACTCGTCGGCCGGAAGATGCGGTTGAATGATCAGATCGACTCTCACCCGACGATTATCGACGATGACGGTGTCAGGCACCTAATCACACTCGCTGCCCGCTCCCCAGGCCTTATCGCCGCTTCGATCCTGACGTGCCCGCATTGATAAATGAGGTCAGAGTGAGAACCAGCATAGGGTGCTGAGCTTATTTCCTGCCACGTAAGCTAAGACCGGGAGGAAAAAAAACCGACACCTTTTTCGGCACCTTTTTCTGCTACGGTTTGGGTCTCACATTCACGGACCGTCACAGTGAGCCATTCGTCCATCGCCGGACCGTTTACCAGCCTGCGTGACTATGTCGGCGCGCTCGACGCAGCCGACCTGTTGTTGCACATCCCCGAGTTCGACCAGGACCGCTTCGAAAGCACCGCCTTCGCATAATCGCGCCGTAACCCATGCGGTTCAATTCGAACCCGCCGATCTCGATAGTGCCGCCGGCTGCGGCAGGCAACCCCGCACCGGCCGCGGCGCGAGCCGATTCGTCCTTGAGCAGGCTGGTGGTGGCGAGCGTGGCGCCGGTGGCCTGGATGAATCTGCGACGGGACAGGGTTGGCCTGGCTTCTTTTCTTGCTTTCATCGTGAACCCTCCGTGCACGGCTACTATGCCAGCAAAAAAGGTGCCGGGTTTATTTTTAAGCAAAACTGTTTCAGGCCACGCTTGTTCTCTCAAGTTTTCCCCGACCGTGTAGAATAGACGGGCGGGTAAAGGCCCGACTGGCATCGGTCAGGGGCTCAGCCGGCACTGAAATAATTAATCGGGTGCGCAATGTACGCACCCTCCTGCCGCAGGGATCTTTCAGTTGTCATCGATCGAACGACAACGGATGACCTCGTCGAGCCTGCTCTGGCTCGCGACGGCACTGCTCGTTCTCGGTGTACTGGTTTACGCGCTGGATCGCGGTGCCACCGCGTATTTTCTGCCGGACTGGCTGGCGCGCGCGACCGGGCCAGCCGTGTTCGGCACGCTCGGCGCTCATCTGCCGACCTTCGTTCATCCGTTCGCATTCGCGCTGATCACGGCCGCGGTCTTGCGACCCGGGCCGCGCGGACTGCTGCTCGTCTGCAGCGCATGGTTCGCCATCGATTGCGCGTTCGAAGTCGGCCAATGGTCGCCGCTCGGCGAGCGCATCGCCGCCTCCGTTCCCGCGTGGTTCAACGGCATCCCGGTGCTCGAAGCCACAGGAACCTATTTCTCGCGTGGCACCTTCGACCCGCTGGACATCCTGTCGATTGCACTCGGTGTCGTCTGCGCTTACGTCGTCCTTCGCTATATGAATAGAGGAGCCAACTCATGAAAACTAAAAATAATAAGACACGCTGGTGGCAGACGTTGCTGATGATCCCGATTGCCGTGTTTGCAATCGCGTCGATTCTCGCAACGGGCCATGATGACGACGACCCGCCGGTCGACCCCGACCTCCCCGGCACCCTGCAGCTTGCCGCAACCTCGTTTGACGCCGGCGAAGGGACAACAGTCAACGTCATCGTCACGCGAAGTGGCGGTAGCTCGGGTGTCGCAACGGTGGACTACGCCACCGCGGACGGGACCGCGGAAGCAGGTTCCGACTATACGAGCGCAAGCGGCACCCTGACCTGGGCCGATGGCGTGTCTGGCAACATGACTATCAGCATTCCGATCACCGACGACGGTGTGGACGAACCTCCCGAAGCGTTTACCGTGACGTTGAGCAATGCCTCGGGGGCAACCCTCGGTGCCAATTCATCAGCGACCGTGAATATCCTCGTTGAGCTCGTTGTGCCGCCGACGATTCTGTCGCAGTACAACTTCTCGATCGGCGCGATCGACGCCATGACTCCGTGGACGGCCTCGGTGGGCGCGATCGGCAGCGTTTCGGTCGACCTGGGCACGACCCTGCTCGGCACGATCAACCTGGACGTCAGCGGCACCGGTGACGTGACGCTGTTGTCGACGACGACGAATGCGGGATCGAGCTTCACGATGACGGGTACCAGCACCGTACCCGGACTGGAAGCACTGAACGCCACCGCAGCCGTCAGCGTGACCTCGGCGATCAACGCGAATGTGTTTGACGATCCGACGAGCGGGTCGTTCGAGATCACGACGACGCCGCCGCTCGGCACGATCACGGTCGACATCGGCGCGACGAGTGTCGATATCAGCCTGAATGGCGGTACGCCGACGGTCTATACGTGGGAGGAATACACGGACCTGCTCGGTTCGCCGACCGCCCAGCCCCACGAACAGGTTGCATCGCTCGTCGGCGGGGCTTTCGAGTTCATCTACGAGCTCGCGCTGGACGCCGCCGACAGCATCGACGAACTGGAGCTGATCACGCTGAATAACCCGACGGTCGAGCAGTGCGACATGTTCACCGGCACACAGCCCCCGATGGTGTTGGCGCAGGGCATGGTGACGGTCACGTGGACCGGCTCCGGCGAGCTGCTGCCGGGCCAGGACTTCAACTTCGACTTCGAAGACTGCTGGCTGGACGATCCGACCGACAACTCGGATGAGCTGTTGAACGGCGTCATCCAGGCGGAGTCCTACATCGAGGACGTGGATGCGAGCAACACGATCACGCGTGTCGGCTTCGATAGGATCCGGTTCGTGGACTACACGATCGCGGAGACCGAAGAGGACGTGGGCGTGTTCACGATCGATCCGTTGGCGACGACGACCGTCAACGGCGGCTTCTCGCTGATCTTCAGCGCACCGTAGTTCCGTCGCCAGCTCGCCGGATGGTGACGTCGACGACGACGTCACCATCTGCGGTCCGGTGTCTGACACCGAACTTTGAAGCTGCTCGTGGCGCCGCTGCACATTCTCGACTGGGACGTCGAGCTCGTCGTCAAGAAACGCGACGCAGCCGAGATCAAGGTATCAGACCAGCTAGTGCCGGTCGGAGATTTCTGTCTACGCGGCGACTTCGACGTAGTCGACGCGGCTCGATGCGGGCGGCACCGGGAGATTGTCGGCGCGCAATCCTTTGAGGTGAAATTCGATCGCGGTCCGGATCTGTTGTTCGACGTCCTCGATCGTGCGGCCGGTCGCGACGCAGCCCGGCACGTCGGGTACGTACGCCGAATAATTGTTACCCGCTTCCTCGATCACAATTGCGTATCGCATTGGTGCTTTACTCATGGTTCAGGCCAGCCTGTTTCAGAATACTCTTGAGGGTGCCGGGAGCCAAGTCATCGGATGGTTTGCCGGCGACGGTCACACGCCCCGGCTTATTCGCGTGTTTGAACTGTCGATGACTGCCGCGACGAGCGATCTCCACCCAGCCGTCGTCCTTCAGCATTCGCAGCACCGCACTGACTTTCATCGAGCCAGAGTGCTCGGCGGGTGACTACAGTCGCTACTCTGGAATCTTTCCTGTTTCTTCAGTTAGTGGCCGCGCGGAAGAGGCGCCGTTCTTGATGCGCGCGCACTGCCAGCGACGCGCATTAAGCTTGCGAACATGGCCGACCTGGAAACGATTGGTGTCGGAATCGAACGTCGGCGACGGCCACGCCGCGACTCACCGCGTCACAACAGGCATGCGCCGCTGACATACATGACGCCGTCGACGACCAGCGGCGTCGCCTCGAGCCCGCGGTGCGTGCCGAGATCGAGGTACCAGGTGAGGCCGAGCGCTTCGACGGTGACACCGAAGGTCAGACACCGAAGGTCATCGAACGCTTGTACATGGACGAGTACTATTGAAAAAATAGACCCGGCACCGTTTCACACGAGGTTTGTAGCCATGCGCATACGAAGAACAATTCAAGTCCCGGACCCGCGCCGCCTCCGCCTGCTGGCGATCGGCCCGGTCGCAGCACTCCTGCTGGCCTCCTGCGCAGCCTACGGGCCCGGCACGATCGAGCGGGACCAGATGGATTACGGGCTGTCGCTCAATACGTCGATCAAGCAGCAGTTGCTGGCGAATATCGTGCGGCTGCGTTATATGGAAGCCCCGCTGTTCGTCGACGTCTCCTCGGTGATCAATCAGTACTCGCTGTCCGGCAATGTCCAGGCCGGCGTGGGTTTCAATAATTCATTCTCCTCCAGCAACACCGGCTCGCTGGGCGCGGGCGGTAAATGGGAGGATCGCCCCACGATCACGTACTCGCCGATCAGCGGCAAGAAGTTTGCCGAAAGCCTGCTGACGCCGATTCCGCCCGAGGCACTGTTCGCGCTGGTGCAGTCCGGCTGGCCCGCGGAGCTGTTGTTCCGGCTTTCCGTCAGCTCCATCAATGGCGTTGAGGACGCCGTCGAGAGCCCCCTGTATCGAAAACAGGCGGACCCGCGTTACCGGGAAACGCTGTCGATCTGGACGCGCCTTCGGCAGCAAGGCGCACTGGGCCTCCGGCGCTCCACCAGTGAAACGGGGAACGCGATCATCGTGCTGTATCTGAGAAAAACAGACACGAGCGAGCAGACGCGGCAGGATATCGATACGTTGCGCGCGACGCTGCGACTGAATCCCGAGCGGAACGAGTTCACCCTGAAATATGGCCTGGTGCCGGATTCCCAGAACGAACTCGCGGTGCTGACCAGTTCGATTCTCGACCTGATGCTCGATCTGGCATGGCAGGTCGATGTGCCGCAGCCGCACGTCGACGAGGGCAGGACGGCTTCGACCTTCGTGGACACGGGCCTCGGGGGCCCGTTGTTCACCGTTTATCATTCCGAGGACAAGCCCGACGCCGAATACACCTACGTCGCGATCCAGGATCGGGGTTACTGGTATTACATCGACGATCGGGACCTCGTCACGAAGCGGACCTTCGGCGTGCTGCAGATCCTGTTCAGCCTGACCGATGCCGGAGAAGACGCCCGTGGCCCGGTGGTTTCGATAGGCGGCTAAGAGCGGGATCAGAGTAACAACAGATTACAGGCGGTAGTTTTCACGCTGACCCCATTTATCTTTACCGCCGCCGCCCGCCCCCCCCACGCTGCATGCGCCCACCGCCGCGCTGATGGCCGGAATAGCGATCGAAGCCGTTCTGACGGCTCCGGTAGTCGCGATCGAGCTGGGCGTTGCGGTCACGCGTTCGCGCGTCGGGCGCGCTGCGACCCATGCCATCCTGGGCGCCGCCGAACATGCTTGAATTGCCGCCGCCCTCGGCGCGCGCGGCGCCGGCCTGCGTGCGCGGGTTCTCGACCGCGGACCAGCCGTCGCCGGTCTTCTGGTAGATCTCGCCGTCGCGGCCCGCGTACATGTCGCCCGACCCGGACTGGTAGGCGAACGCGTTCTCGTCGCCGCGCCGCACGCTCGTCCCCTGCCCGCCCCCGCTGGTCTCGAAGTCGCGCTTGACGCCCTCGGCGTTGCGCGTCACGTCCGTGTCGATCGTCCTGTCGCCCTTCGTGAATTCGCCGGAGCCGGTGATCTGCCCGTCACCGAC